>JAYVND010000571.1:0-3692 GCA_043758635.1 Bdellovibrionales bacterium | reverse complement strand
CGCTTTTCCATGTCAATTGCACGCCCGAGGATGATGTGCAGGTCACCTTTTACTTCAACCTCATCGTGCGTCGGGAAGCTGGTGAGTCGCACGAGTCGTCCTTTGGCCGACGAATTAAATGGCCGGTTGACCAGAACTCCCAACCGTTTTTGAATCGAATATTGCAGCGCTGACTCTCGCTTTGAGTTCAGGTTGAGTGCGCCACCGGCTTCAAAGAGATTAAATGGAAATTGTATGACCTTAAAATGATGAGATTGCAATATTGACTCAGCAATTTCGAAGACTTTTGGCAGCGAGGTAAAATCAGAGCGACTTTCAGTTTCGGGGAAGGTATTACTTGAAACTCCGTAACCGCGAATACGCCCGGCTTTGACTTCTTCTTCCAAATGCTGAAACGCGCGCTCAATTCGTTGGTAGTAGACCTCTCGAGACCCGCCTGCTTTTAAAAAATACTCGGGATTATGGAGCAAAACAAAATCGATGCACTCAAGATTTATTCGCGCGAGCGACTTCGTGATTTGGTCTGCGAGATACTGTGGTGAAATGTTGTGCCAGCAGTCTTGTTGAAATTCGACCATGTCTTTGTAGCGATTAGGATTGGCTTTCGCTTCTTTGAGATTTTCGCCTTGAACGTAGCCGACTTTGGTGACAACAACGATTTCGTCACGACGAATGAGGCCTGCGCCCGTCAACTCTCGGAGCACGTCGCCAACCAAGCGCTCTGAGGAGCCATCGGTGTAGTTGCTCGAGGTGTCGATCAAATTGCAGCCGCCCAAGAGCGCGCGTTTGATTGACTCGCGATGATCGGGATCGAATTCATGAATGCGGTAACCACCAAAACCGACTCTCGAGACGGTGAGGCCTGTTGAGCCAAGAAGATTGAAGTTGGGATGAGCTCCGCCTACCCTCTGCTTTTCAAAGTAAAGGCGAGTGGAAGTGGCGGTTGCGAATTTCGAAATCGATTTTTCCGAAGCTTGAGATGATGCACTCATGATATTTCGATTGTAGCGCGTTCGTTCCTTCCGCGCTTCGCAAATTTTTGAGATTGGCTCAGCGTGAGGTGAGCGGAACGGAGCTTAGAATCTTATCTTCGATCTCAACACGCACTGTTTACTCCTTGATCCAAGACGATCGTCCAGTCGAAAGGTGTTGGAAATGAGGGAGGCGAGCGTTGAATACGACGCGGTCAAGGACTAAGCCTTAAAGTTGCGAACGAGTTCCTCTACGACACTCGGGTCGGCGAGTGTAGACGTGTCGCCGAGACTATCGAGCTGATTCTCGGCAATTTTGCGCAAAATTCTTCGCATAATTTTGCCTGAGCGTGTTTTTGGAAGTCGTGGTGCCCATTGAAGATGGTCGGGAGTTGCAATGGGTGAAATTTCACGTCGGACCCACTGGATGAGTTCTTTCAAAAGTTCGTCGCTGGGCTCGGCGTCGGCATTGAGAGTCACAAATGCATAGATGCCCTGTCCTTTTATTTCGTGGGGACAGCCGACAACTGCCGCTTCGGCAACTTTCGCGTGAGCGACCAGTGCACTTTCTATTTCGGCTGTGCCGAGGCGATGACCCGAGACATTGATGACGTCATCCACCCGTCCCGTGATCCAGTAGTAGCCATCCTTGTCGCGACGACAGCCGTCGCCGCTAAAGTAGTACCCTGGGTATGTCGAGAAGTAGGTTTGCTCAAAGCGCGCGTGATCGCCATAAACCGTTCTCATTTGCCCGGGCCAAGAATCGGCAATGCAAAGATTTCCAGAGGCTTCACCTTCGAGAAGTTGACCCTGATCGTCCATCAACACGGGTTTGATTCCAAAAAAAGGCAGGGATGCAGAGCCAGGTTTAAGAGTCGTCGCGCCCGGGAGCGGAGTTATTAAATGCCCTCCCGTTTCGGTTTGCCACCAGGTGTCGACGATGGGGCATTTTTGATTGCCGACCACGTCGTAATACCAGTGCCATGCCTCAGGATTGATCGGTTCACCCACGGTGCCGAGAACACGCAAACTTTTGCGTGAGCTGCGAGTGACAAATGCATTTCCTTCGCGCATCAATGCGCGCAGGGCAGTTGGCGCGGTGTAGAAGAGACTGACTTTGTGTTTGTCGACAATTTCCCAAAATCGGCCGGCGTCGGGAAAATGCGGCACGCCCTCAAACATCAGGGTCGTTGTGCCATTGGCGAGTGGGCCATAAACTAGATAACTATGTCCAGTGACCCATCCGACATCGGCCGTGCACCAGTAGATGTCGTTTTCACGCAAATCAAACACTGTTTTATGAGTAAAGGCCGCGTAAAGTAAATATCCACCCGTCGTGTGCAACACGCCTTTGGGCTTACTCGTTGATCCTGAAGTGTAAAGTAAAAAAAGTGGATCTTCGCTATCCATTGGTTCGGGATCGCAGGTGCGACTCTGCAATCGAGCGGCTTCGTGATACCAGACATCGAGTTTCGCATTCCACTTGACCAGGCTCGCGGTATTTTTGATGACTAAAACGCGTCGGACGTCAGGGCATTTGACGAGTGCTGCATCAATGGCATCTTTTAAATTCGCAGACTTTCCGCCGCGATTTGCGCCGTCAGCCGTGATGACGAAATCACTTTTCCCATCGTGAATTCGGTCGGCAATCGAGTCGGCCGAGAAGCCCGCAAAAATTAATGAATGGACTGCTCCGATGCGCGTGCAGGCGAGCATGGCAAACGCCGCCTCGGGAATCATTGGTAAATATATGGTGACGCGGTCACCTTTTTTCACGCCCAGGGACTTGAGAGTGTTTGCGAACAGATTCACTTCGATTGCGAGCTCTCGGTAGCTGATTCGACGCACGGCTTTCTCTGGAGAATCCGGTTCCCAAAGGATTGCCGTTTTTTCACCGCGATCTTCAATGTGCCGATCAATGCAGTTGTAAGATACATTGAGTTCGGCGCCTTCGAACCAGCGAATATTGACCGGAGAAGTAAAGCT
Organism: Bdellovibrionales bacterium; assembly: GCA_043758635.1. GTDB lineage: Bacteria > Bdellovibrionota > Bdellovibrionia > Bdellovibrionales > JAMPXM01 > JAYVND01. The sequence goes on along the minus strand of JAYVND010000571.1, from coordinate 735 downwards.
GGTGTTCTTCACCTTTGTCCAAGGCTTGGTCCACGACAGGAGCTCTGCTTGTTTTGCCCAAAAAGTTTCAGGATCTTGGAGCGACTCGTGGTAGAGCGTTTGATAAATTTGGGAATCGATCAGATCAGGGAGATCGACGTTGTTCCAATTTTCTAGAACCGGATATTTATCATGCGCCCTCTCATTCACTTGATCACCTCGGCTCCGGATTGAGGATCCGCTTTAGAATTTGCCGAGATCAAATCTTGATTCTTAAAATAATCCATGAGCTCTTCGAGCTTGACCTCGGACTGCGTGCCTTGATCAAGGTCTTTCACTTGCGCGACGTTTTTATTGAGTTCATCGTCGCCCAAGATCACTGCGAAACGTGACTCAAGTTTGTTGGCGCGTTTCATACGTTTTCCCATATTTCCACTGAAGCCAAGATCGCAGGCAATCTCGGCTTCGCGCAAAGTCTGCGCAAACTTTAAAAGATAAGATTCGGCACGCTCACCCATTGGAATCAATGCGATGGGACGGGCTTGAACCTTTACCGCCTCTGACATCAGTGCAAGTCGGTCGACCCCCGCAGCCCATCCGACACCTGGTGTTTGCGGACCGCCAAGATCTGAGATCAAATTGTCGTAGCGACCTCCGGCTAGCACGGAATTCTGTGAACCAAGAGAATTGGTGATGAATTCGAAAACGGTGTGGCAATAATAATCTAATCCGCGCACGAGAAGGGGATCAATCTTA
>JAYVND010000570.1:0-3693 GCA_043758635.1 Bdellovibrionales bacterium | reverse complement strand
TGGAGTCGCAACTACGATCTCAACATTGTCACGAAGACCCTGTTTCTGTTTGTCGTACGAAACGCCTCCGTAAATCGAAACTGCACGGATGTTCGTCTCGCCTTGAAACTTGATCGCACTTTCGTAAACCTGCTCGGCCAATTCGCGAGTCGGAACCAAAACTAAAATGAACTGGTTCGATTTCCAATCTGGAAACATGCGTTTTTCGCGAAGGGCTTTTTCTTCGTCGTTGAGCTCGTCGGGGTTCAAACGCGACCGAACAATGCGCTCCATGATCGGCAAAAGAAAAGCAGCGGTTTTACCGGTTCCGGTTTGAGCCAGACCCGCAACATCGCGGCCTTCTAAAAGATGTGGCATTGTTTGTTCTTGAATCGGCGTGCAGTCGTCGTAATTCAATTTCTCGATGGCACATGCCAACGATGGGTGGAGATTCAGTTCGGTGAACTTCAAAGGGACCTTCCAAAACAGAAATTCTATCTCGAGAACTTTTCCACCGCATAACAGACTTAAAAGCTCAGGCTCGGCTTTTTATCTTCTTCACTCGCGCTCAAAACACGTTCACTCAAGAATTCAGACCCTCAACACGACTGTTTCACGATCATCACACGTTCATCACATGATCACTACGCGATCATCAGCGGCGATCATCAGCGGCGATCATCAGCGGATTCGAGCGCTTTTGGTCAGCACTCACAGAAACAGGTCAGTTAGAGCAATCCGGAAACGGCACTCAGGCCACGTCCTCTTCTTCACTTCTGCTTTGCGATTGATTCCGAGTTCAAAAACTTTTCGAACTCATAACCGAAACGATCTTCACAAAGCTCAACGTGCATCGCGTTCGACGTCTGAAAAGGCTCTTCCTTTAATTCTTCCGAGCACTTCAAACTCTTCATTCAGCGGTGGGCAGGGTCTCGACTGTTCGAATCTCAATATTATTAAATTACAGTCGTTGATTACAAATTGCGGCATGATCATGACCATCATGATCGCCGCGGCACCGAGCCCAAGTATCGCGATTGCTTCAAGCACTTCTCTTTCGGGAACTCGCCTTAAAAAATCACCGCCAACTGGCGGATCTGCTTGCGAGTCGACCGAAGTGCTAACGAATGAATTTCATCCTTAACACATAAAGTCACAATCGTTGCTATATAGTAGCGCTGGAGCATTTCGAAGTCAAAGAGCCACTGCGAGATGGACCTAACCAGTTCAGATCGGCGCGAAAAGGAAATCCTCTAGAGTTTTGATAAAGGATTCGATCTGCTCGGAGTGAATCCAGTGCCCAGAATTCTTGATTTCAACGCCTGTGATGCGGTGGTTAACTTGAAGCATTTTCTCATAGACTTCGCGCGGTAAATCTTTTGAGAACTCGCCCCTGATGAGGAGGGTCGGCATACTTAAAGTCTCGATATCATCCCAGCGCCTGTCGGCGCGAGCGGCCGCAACACCCTCTCGGATCCCGGGCTCGAAAAAGCGCCATACCGCTTGCCCTTTTTCATTTTCCGTAATGTTTGCGTAGAGATACTCCGCCAGGCCACGTACATTTCGCTCTTCTTTAAAAGCCTCGGGAAAGGTCATATGAAAATACTCTTTTGCCGCCACTTTTGATTCGAACGGAACCGGAACAGCGTCGAGCATTCGCACAATCAGGCTAGCGCTCGAAGGCTTATCGGTAGGCCCAATGTCCTCGATGATAAGCTTTGAGACTCGATTTGGAAATTCAGATGCAAAGCGGTATGCGACGCGCCCGCCCATCGAATGACCTACGAGATTCACTTGATCCCAACCGAGAGCATCTAAGATTTGAACTAAATCTTCGGCCAGATCCTGAGCGCCATACCCAACCGCTGGTTGAAACGAGCGCCCATGACCGCGCTGATCATAAACCAGGACTTCAAAGCGATCCTCAAAATGGCGCGCAATTTTCCGCCAATTTGCCGCAAAACCCATGGTGCCGTGAAGAAAAACGAGACGCGGAATTTCGACTCCGGGCGCGTGTTGCTCAGGTCGTGGGCCGGTGATCTGATAATGAATTTTCTCGAGAATGTTCATGCCTATCAACTAGCGCCTTTCTACGCACTTGTCAGTCATCGCGTCAGAATCAAACTAGAATCAAACTGGAAACACACCAGACATATTGCTCAGCATCTTGCTCAGAATTGCAGCAGAAATCGTTAACGTTCGTTAAAAACCGGTGTCATGTTTGGGCAAAATTGCTGGCCACTCTCTTCATCTCAATGCATACTGCGCCAAGTATGGAAGTATCGCAAAAACCTCACCTGCATCAAGATTGGATCGATCCACACGCTTTCGGGATCGTGAAGGCCCTGCAAAAAGGTGGATTTACAACTTATTTAGTCGGCGGCTGCGTTCGCGATTTGCTTTTGGGTATCCATCCAAAAGATTTCGATATCGCAACGGCAGCTCATCCTCCGCAAGTGAAGCGGCTGATTTATCAGTCGTACATCATTGGGAAGCGCTTTCGCCTTGTTCTCGTGAAACGCAATGATCAACAATTCGAAGTCGCGACGTTTCGTTGCGAGGTCAACGTTGATGATTTTCCCGATGGAGTGCCCCCTGGCGATAATATATTTGGGTCCCCCGAAGAGGATGCGCGCCGCCGCGACTTCACTATCAACGGGCTATTCTACGACCCGGTTTCTCTTGAGCTGACCGACTACGTCGGCGGTATGAAGGATATCGAAGATCGCATCATGCGTATGATAGGTGAACCGAATGCACGCTTGATCGAAGATCCAATTCGGATTTTACGAGGCCTTCGCCTCGCACATAAATTGAGCTGCACGATTGAACCCACACTTCGTCAGGCGATGAAGGATCAAGCTCCGACTCTTTTGAAAGCCGTACTGCCGCGCCGTCGCGAAGAGCTTCTCAAAATTTTACGCCTCCCGGATCCAGCGCTTTGCCTGACCGAAGCTTACGATTTTGATATTCTAAAAAACTTGTCGCCCACTCTGCACGACATGCTCGCTGATCCAGAACGAAACGACACATTTTGGACCTGCTTCGAGGCTTATAAAACGATTGTTCGCGATGACAAAGATCCGGTCCAACTCTTTGCATGGCTCACTTACACAATGTTGCAAACCGCACGCATGTCGCCGACTTCGCGCGAGACACCGATCACTATCGACGATGACCTCTTTCAACATTTGATGCGTGAGGAGTTTGGTATGTACAAGCTCGAGCAAGTCGTTTTGATGAAAGCCATCGAGTCGATTCCGGGACTGAATCGCACCGAGGATTTCAAACGTCGCGGTGAGCGTCGCCAAGCAACATTCATGCGCAATGAAGGGTTCCAGCTCGGACTTCACATTGCTACAGTCGATTACCTGCTCACGCCGAGAGAAGTTTCGTTTTGGGAAGACATGCGTATTCAGCTTGCGGATCAAATCGATTTGATTGATGGCGAAGACGATGTAAAACCACGTCGCAAACGTCCCCGTCGTCGTAAACCAAATACCACGGGTCGCGACCGCGAAGCGTCCGAAGTCAGCGCAGATGACGGCAAACGCCTCGAACGCGATCCCTTTGATGTCGCACCCGATGGCGAAGAAGACGACGATACGACTCCCGCGTTGTTAGGCCAACTTGCTGGCGAGTTTTCGGGCGAACTTTCGGGCGAACTTTTCGCCGAACTTTTAGCTGATGATCCGGATCTCGTCGCCCTTTTAG
>JAYVND010000569.1:0-3703 GCA_043758635.1 Bdellovibrionales bacterium | reverse complement strand
GATTCGGATTCGGATTCGGATTCAAGTTGGATCGGCGGCGTCATCCTTTATTAATGCATTTGAGGCCGCCATCCGTTTGTCTTATTTCCAAATATTCGGAATGGGAGCTGCTGATGCGTCGCCAGATCCTAGGTCATCTAAACCCCAATTTTCTTCGATGAGCTTCAAAATGCTTGGTATGGTCAGCAAATCGTCTACGGACTTTGCGAGAACAGCCGGTCCAACAATGCTTGTGTAAATCTGGTTCTTCAAGCTCACGCCACTTTCATCAAAAGTTGAAATTAAGATCGTGTTGTTCATGAAGCCTGCGTTGCTCACGTAGGGGCCGAACTTTCGCTTGTACCAGTTGTCACCGTAGGCAACGCCAGTGTCATGCGCATCGTTCTTTAAGTCAGGCACGTAAAATACATACTCAGGAAGTGTGCCCGCAGCAGCATCGCGGTCGAATTCGTCGGCGTTCACGATCTTTGCGCAACGGACAGGGTCATTTTGAATGTCCACATAGCTAATAAATGGATTGTGTTTGCGCACATAGGTTCCCGAAGATGATCCTGTGAAGCAGTTGCCTGGATAGGACTCTGCGTACACCTTCCACGTGATGTTTTTCGCTTCAAGTAAATCCACGATGTTTCTAGAGTCGACGTTGTGATTTGCATCGTTGTGAACGCCATTCAGAGCGCCCGATGTGAGCGCGATGTAGTTGCCTTGAGACGGATGGGCTAATGCCATGAACTGGGTGAAGTTAGCGCCTTGATCAGCGAGCTGTTTAAAGAACGGCTGGTTCATGGCTGCCGCATAGTTGGTATTTTCGAAAATTACGATGATCGCACGATCAAAGTATTTTCCTTTTACAGTCGCCGCAGATGCGGTTGCGGCGAGCGATGCTGCAATGGTCACTGTTATTGTCAGGAACGCGGTCTTGGAGCGCTTGAATTGTTGCATGAGCATGAGAGTCCCCTCTGTGTTGAAGAGACTTAATAATGCTCATGCATTGAAGTCCAGTTACTGGAGCATTACATGGTTGTAGGGATTGTGTCGGCAGACGAACAGGTGGCTGGGTGACAAGCGTGTTTCTGGCTAAATCTTTGGACTAACTGCTCAATCGAATAATCGTTAAAAAACAAAAAGCCCCGATTTGTCATCGGAGCCTTCCGCTAATATAAATCGGGCCAAAAAATACTGCCAAAAACTATTGATTGAGGCTCTTGTTCGAATTCGGAAGGCTTGGAGTGGCCTCGTCTACGAACTTATTGCCGGCTGCATAGTCAGTCGTTTCGACGGCTGCTTTCGCAACGCGGTTCTCAAGCGATTGCTTCATATCCTCGAAAGAGGCTTTTTCAAATTGAGTCGCAGCTGCAACAACGGCCTCTGGCTTTGCGTAATCCTTAGGGAATGCGCCCAGTTTCGCAAGGTAGCTCGAGATGCTGCCATTAGCGTTCTGGATGATTTCGCGAAGTGTGAAAAGCGGCGCGTAAGCCGAGGCTTTTTTCTCAGCTTCGAAAATGATCTGAGTGAGAGTCGCAGCAGTGATGTCGTTTTTTGTTTTGTTGTCGATGACCATCACGTCTTCGTTTGTGCGAATCATTTTAGCGATATCGTCGAGAGTCACATAGCAGCTCTGTTGAGTGTCGTAGAGCTTACGGTTTTGGTAACGCTTGATGATTTTGGTCTTCGCGTTGTTGTTCGCGCTTACCATCTTCATTGTGCCAGCCATTGGGCTGGATATTGTGCCTGCCATTGGGCTGGACATTAAGCCGGACTGCGTGCCGGCAGGCACTGTTGCACCATTCGCGGGCATCGCCGGATGGACAGTCGAAGTGCTGGTTGGCACGACAATCGACGCATTCGGCACATGGCCTGGAGTCTGGCTCGGCGCTTGACCAGAAGTCATGCTCGAGACGTTTTGAGTGTTAGAAGCAGTGGATGAACCAGCTGCCATATTGCTTGGAACGTTTGCCGCCATTGCGCCATTTGTTCCGACCATTGAGACCGTCTCGTGAGTGTGATTGATCAAATTGCCTCCCATTGGAGATCTCCCGTATATTGGGCGTTGATTGTTCTGTTCATTCTCCAAAAGACGCCGAAACACATCGCTGCTTAAAAATGCCAGCAAGATACCTGCGACTGAATTTGATCGAACCCGGAGCTACTGGAAAATCCGAATTGAGAGAAACAAAATCCTGTTCCTTCTCTTCAAAAAACCCTGAAACTCATGCCGCTCTGCTCCTGATGCAAACGCAAATTTTTAGGTGAAACATCCCTATCCTAAAATCTGATTTGGTCAGCGCTGAGTCAGGCACGCTCGGTTCTCTCAAACCCCCCTAAGAAAATGAGCCTTACCCTGAACTTCGGCGGGGACAATAGACATAGCGCCACAGCTTGTCAAGGAACCAAATCCCACCGTTCGCATTCGTCCAAACCCACTCCCAGCGCAGGAAAGTCGGCTTTTTCGTTAGTAAATCCAGGGGCCCGAATATTCTCACGAAAACTGCCGAGCTTCCGCTCAGATTGCGAATTGGAGCGCCGCGCATATAAAATCGACGAGATCTTTGCACTGTCATCAGGTCTGGTGGGCAGCGCAACTCGGTTAAAAAGTGCCCAGATCATATTAAGTTTCTCGACTAGCCTGCCGAAAGTAGAGAATCAAATGAAGGTGGTCGCGTGTGTCAAAATACAGCAAAGATCTCGGGCAAAAAAATCGAGAATTTAAGACCGTGGACCTTATTACGATGTTTGGACTTGTAGGGGTCGTGGCCACTTTAAGCGGAGTGGTCCTCGCTCGAAGTCTTGAAGATGACCGTCCGACTCGGACTCGCATTACGGCTGAGGCTTTAACTCTTCAGTTGGTGTCCCAGCTTCGCTCGACCGTTGCGAGCGCCTCATTTCCTGCGGCGGTCGGAGGCTCAGCACCGGCTGTTGTTCTAACCGGCGCAGGCCGTGGTCCGGCTTCAGTTTCTGAAATGCCGCAGCTGGCCGATGGAGAATTGAGCCGCGATCCTTGGGGGCACGCGTTCCATTATCACCTTGGAGTGACGGCTAGCGGGCACCGCCGGGTGATTGTTTGGTCGGACGGACCCAACCATGCATCGGATTCCAGCGAATCGGTCCGGATTCTCGAGCTCGCAAAAAATCCCTCTAAGAGCTCGACCGGACGTGAAACAGGGCGGACATCATTTTTCCGTGGCGATGATATTGGCTTTGTTCACGAGGATTGAGTGTTCATAAGCGAATAGTCGGGGCCAAAGGTCAGAAGCAAATTGTTTTTTAGACAAGTGTGCCTTTAGACAAGTGCTAGTGCCGTCAGTCTAGGAATGGGCCAGCCGGCCCACAAATTGGTCCGAAAAGTCCGTCCCTCAATCAAGGCAGTTTCGAAATAAACCGATTCACTTTCAAGGCCCGCGATGGATTCGGGCTGTTTGAAAGGGATCTCATGACCCGCTCACTCCAAAAAAATCGCCGCCTTCTCGATGCTCTGCAAGCTCTAATTGCGAGGGCATTACCGAAAGCGTTGATTGTCCTCTCGCCGATGATGATTGTCGCTCCACTCCTTACTGGATGTGCAACGAACACATTGGGCGATAAGAGAACCTTTCAAGAATCTGCCGCAGATGTTGCAGATCGTGCTCCAAGCTCGATGGCCATTCCAAGCAGCGCCGTGAAAACAGACGATGGCGACGATCAGTTTCATTCTAGATCAAAAGCA
>JAYVND010000568.1:0-11436 GCA_043758635.1 Bdellovibrionales bacterium | reverse complement strand
CTCCCGCTCGCGCGAAAGGTGTACCCAGGTCTCGCCAATTACAAACTCGGCACATTGGTTCAACATTTAGGAATTCTCGCCACCGGCTTTCACCGCGCCGAAGAGGATGCCGGGTATTGCGGGCAGGTGTTTCATAAGATGTTCACGCGCCTCACAGTCAATGGTGTACCGCCAACAATGGCGACCTTGATATCACTCACGACAAAACCTGAGATGCGTTTTCCAAAAATCGAGAAAACTCCGAAACAGCTCGGCTTGATTTCTCTCTAATGGCAAGTCGTCCTACCCATGCGATGGTTCGTTTCAGTTTCTCGCGCGCCACTCATTTCCTCACGTCTATTTGCGCTCATTTCCTCACGTCTATTTGCGCTCATTTCCTCACGTAAATGGGATTCGTATAGATCCAAGAGATCCAGCGGTTGCCGTCGGGTAGAGTCAGGCCGGTGAAAATTCTGACGACCACACGGTAAACGCCTGGCGATTTAATATCGTATGCACCTTCAACTGTGTTTTTGGATTCGACGTGCTCTCCGTCTTTGACGAAGGCAATTTCATAGGGAGTGCGGGGTTCGGCAGGCAATGCAGCAACGAACTTCATGCCCGGATGAAATTTCACCTGACCGCCGAGTTGAACAGTCTTTTCGCCATCTTGAATCCAAGCCGCAAAGCCTTTTGGATTCCCGAGCATATCGAGTGAAAAATAAAATTGCCCGTCGCTCAAGGCGCGAATAATTTTACGACGGTCATTTTCGGCTTCACCCGTCAGTTCACTTTTTAAGAGCAAGTGGTTTGAGACGAGGCGAAATGATGTTTCGTATGATGGGAATTTGAACGACCAGCTTCCCATCTGGCCGGTTTTTGCAGTGGCGTCAGCACCCGCGATTCCGATCAATTTTTGTTGAGCACCGAGTTGGTCCCACAGCGCCATCTCATCTTGCGGTTCTTCGTAAAGGCGAAGCAGTGCTAAATGAGAATTGAATGGGTAAACCAAAGAGCTCCATAAAAATGAGAGTTTCGAATTCTGCCAGCCTTTTTGCCAAATAGATTTGAGATTGATCACTTCAATTCCATCTAATCCCGAAGGATATGGTCCAGACCAAGTGAAGCCAGGCTTGAGAGGACTCGCGAGCACAATCAAATCTTGGTCGGCATCGGGCCCCGACTGCGATAAGAGATCGGCCATCAAGACTTGCGCTTGGCCAATTGAGTCGACGGAGTGCCGATGCTGAAGATCATAAAGAAAAAGGCGTGAATCCAAATAGCTGTACTCGGGAGCTGACATCACAAGAAGTTGGCGGTGATAACCTTCGCTGACGGATTCACTGGGATACTGATTGAGGTCGGTGATAAACAAATAATCAAGACCGGCTTCTTGGCCAGCTGAGATGATATCGTTGATTTGTCCACTGCCTTGTCCACGGATGGAGTGAACATTGGTTATACCGCTGTAATCGAAATAACCAAGATGGTTCGCCGGTTCAAGACGATCGGGCAAAACGCTGATGTCAGTTTGGCCTAAATAAAGGCCGTAACCAAAAAACAAAAAGAAGAATATGCTAGCGATGAGTGTCTTGCGCACGCTTTTCAACCTCTAGGATGAAGTAGTCATCATTGAGGCGTTTGGTGTTCGTGATCACGTAACCTTTGTCGATATAGACCTGAGGCAACACGTCTTTTTGATAAACATCTACGCCAACGACGAACCTATCACTAGTCGGCACACATTGTGGCTCAAAATCGAAGAAGTCGCGACGCCCAAGGCCGGATAATTTGCAAATCTGTCGATGCATCTTATACGAAATGTCGCTGGCCGCTTGATAAGATCCAAGATAAACGGGCACGGTAGTCGCCGTGAGATCTGGTAAAAAGAGATCATAGCGAGTGAACTCGCCCGTCTTTAATTTTTCAGGATCTATTGGCAACCAAGGGTATCTCACCTGCGAAAATAGGAGCAAACTCACGGTGGCCCATAGACCCGCCGTCCATTTGAGCCACGTCCATTCGCGCGTTCCAAATCGCACATTGATCAGCGCGAGCGAAAGAACTTCGGGATGAGACATAATCGGCCAATTGCCCTCGACTCGCGACTTGCACGATGAGTAAAAGAAAAATGCGATCGGGAACCAAGCAAAGAAATGAAAAAACTGAGCGCTTTTAGGTTCGCGACGTTGAAGCGCAAGCCAGAGAACCGGCGGAAAAAATAAAAGAATTTGCCCCGCGACGTACTCAATAGGCCAACGGAGACTTGGGTCCTTGCCAGCAAAGCCATGATGCAATTGAAACGCGAACGAGACCCAATCGTTTTTCCAATTCCAGTACACGGCAGGCGAGCATGCAATAAAGCCCGCGACGACCGTCAACGGAACCAGCGGCCAGCGAATTTTGCGCCAGCGCTCGCCAAAAGCGAGCCAGATGATGGCGGCCGGTACGAAAAGGACGATCAAGTACTTCGAGCAGAAACCGAGACCGAGTGCGAATCCGAGACCGATGTAAACGAATGCAGTTTGAGTCTTGCGAGATTCGGCAATTGACATCGATAGCTGTTTTTCTGTTTGTCCCACTGCGATCAGCATCAGCCAAAGCGATAGAACCCAGAAAAAAACCATTGGGCTATCGGGCGTGAGAATCAAAGAGCCAATTCCAAAGAATGGCGAACAAAGCACAAAAATCATCCACCATGGGCGCTTGTCCTCGTTCAAGTACGGGTCGAGAATTTGATTCCAAATGAGGAGAGTTGCGTGGGCGAGCCAAACTCCGGGAAGTCGAACACCGTTGCCAAGCCATTCGAAAATTGTGCCGGCGGTGAAGAGCCACCCCACCATCGGAGGGTGGTCATAGTAGCTGAGTTGCGGATGATGTCCCCAAACCCAGTAGTAAGCCTCGTCGTTGCAGAGCGGAAGCCAGATCGCGATCACCGTTTTTACGAGAAGCGCGATCCACCAAACTTTTAAAAACTTTTTTTCCACAGCCTGCTCTTATGGGATCTCCAAGCGCGCTGGCTTGCCGAGATCACCCGGTACGCCGCGATCCGTTCCGTTGACGATCACGTTCACCGCGCCTCCATCACTGAACTTCATTACGACTTTGCGTTTTGCTTTAATACTTTGGACTTGATCGGTCTTTAAGTGAATCTTTTTATTCGCTTCGCCATCGACTTGTAAATCGACGTCGACGGAGTCCATCGCTTCTATGATCACTTCTTGGGACCGAGCCGGTTTTGGCGTAGGCAAAGGATTTAATGTTTCATCCATCACTGCGTTGGAGTTAGTTTTTGTTTCGGGTGTTGATGTCGGCTTCGCGGTCGCAGTTGGCTTTGGAGTTGGAGTTGGAGTTGGAGTTTGAGATGCAGCTGCACTTGGCGAAGGTTTCGGCGTCGGACTTGGAGTGCCGCTAGCAGCCGGTTTCGGCGAAGCTGTTGGTTTCGGCGCTGCGCTTGGGCTTGGGCTTGGTTTCGCGATCGCCGCCGACGTGGCTGTGAAAGTGGCTGTCGGGGTTGCCGTCGGGGTTGCCGTCAGGATCGAAGTTGGGGTCGCCGTTGGAGCAGCCGTCGCAGCGGGTGACGCTTTCGTTACCGTGGCGACCGCAGCAGAAGATGTTGCCGGAGCCGGGCTAGGTGATGCTGTTTCGTTTTTTATTTCAGCAGCAGGAGTCGCCGAATCGGAAGGAGTCGGACTCGCGTTAACGGCAGCAGTCGCCGTTGGCGAACCACTCGGCGTCGATGAATTCAGCGCTTCAAGCGGCGGCACGTCACCCTTCTGAGACTCGCGTTCATAACTTTCCATTTTGTTCTTGAAGAAAACAATCAAAAGGACAAGTAGCAAAATCCCAGCAACCGCGCCAATTTTCACGCCGAGCGAAGTTCTCGGATTGATGGCTTGATCGGCCTCAGGCGTTGCGCTTCGGTTTCTTGGAGTCAGCGATGTCGGAGCCATCGGACCGGAGGTTGCGGCCGCATCGGCCGGCGAAGAGCTTTTGGGTTTCGTTGTACCCATTTCTTCGTAAAAAGTATTTAGAACATGCTCAACGTCGAGCTCAAGATAGCTCGCGTACGAACGCACAAAACCCCGCAGAAAAGTTTTCGGCGGAAGGTTGTCGACGTCGCCCTCTTCGAGGGCGATGATCGTGCGGTTGTTGATCTTTGTCGCTAGTGCAACCTCTCCGATGGAGATGCCCTTTTTTTCGCGATTCTCTTTTAGGAACTTCCCGGTGATCTTCATAGTTGTAGCATCCTGCTCACTTCATCAGTTTCAAAAGAGATTGGGCTTTTTTCGCATACGCACCCTCCGGATAGAGGCGAACAACCTCTTCCATTCGGGCGATCGCAGGTGATGGCTGACCGAGCTTGTAATAACTCAGTCCGCTGTAATATCGAGCTTCGTCTGCCTTTGCGTCTTTGCATAAAATAATCGAGTTATCGAGAGTGCGTGTTGCCGCCTCGAGCTCTCCTAGTTCGAGCACAGATCGACCGTAGAGAATTTGCGCGAGGCAATTTCGACGATCGATTTTCAGTGCTTCAGTGAGTTTTGATTTTGCGATTCGGAAGTCGTTCTTGCGGAAGTAGGCGAGACCCAAATTCAAATATGCTTTTTGAGGCTGGTCATAAGTCAGGTCAGCTAAAACGTGTTCAATTTCTACAATGCCACGATCGTATTGAGCGGTCTCAATCAAAAGACGGCCGTAATTATTTCGCGCGTCCGAATAATTCGGTTTAATCTCAATCGCGCGCCGTAAATGCTGGATTGCGAGGTCATCGTGATCGCGCAGAAAGTAAACTAAGCCTAAATTGTTTTGAACGACTTCATTGTTTGGATCTTCGGCTTCGGCTTTTAAAAGCTCGCGGAGCGCCCCGGGGAGGTTACCAACTTCAAGCATCGAAGTTCCAAGTTGGAGACGCAGCGAAGCCTCGTCGCGATGATGAGCCGTCGAACAGGCGGTAGATAAAATAAATTGCACGACGAGCGATGCGGCAAATGTTGGCCGCAAAAACGCTTTAAAAATAGACTTGCGTTGCATGGCATAAGATTAGCACATAAGGTTGATTTCTAAATGCGCAAAATTCTACAGCTTTTACGGCTGAGACTTTCGTCGCAAGACCGCCACACTCTCGACATGATCGGTCTGCGGAAACATATCAAACGGTGTCACTTGAAGCAGTTCATAATCGGAGCGCACAGCGCCGGTTGAATTCGCCGATTTTTCACTGGAAGTCATTTCGAAGAACGCGCCAAGATCGCGCGCCATAGTGACCGGATGGCAACTCACATAGACTATCAACTGGGGCTGAAGAGCGGCGATCGCGCGAATGACTTCGACGTCACAACCCGAGCGTGGGGGATCCAAAAGAATGATGGGAGTGTCGAGTTCTTTGTCCTGCGGGCGATTCAGAAATTCTGCGACGTCAGCCGCAATAAATTTAATCTGCCATGCTAGACGTTTGGCTTTCGTCATTTGGTAGCCGATTTTCACACTGTCTTCGTTCAACTCAACAGCGGTTATTTGGGCCGCCGGAAACGCGGCTGCCATCGGGAACGTGAAATTTCCGTGGCCGGAGTAAAGATCAAAGAGTCGTGGTTTGTCAGTAGCCGAAGGCGCGCTAAATTTTCGAATCAACTCAATGCAATGGTCAATCAAATCTGTGTTTTGAAGCGTGTTGACCTGCGAGAATGGTGGCGGTTGCGGAACTGCTTTCGGCCTTTGTGATGGCGCAGAACTGCGCGCCCCCGGAAGATTTTGAGTCGGTGCCGCGTTCTTCTTTTGCTCACTGGTATCGTTCATTTGCGTATCACTGTGAGTGTCTCGAGTTTGCACCTCGCCGCTTTCAGTCGTGTAAATCTCAACTCGACCTGCAGGAGCATTGCGGAAACCTTTGCGAAGGCAGTCGAGGCGCTCGGTGAGTGTGGTTTCAGTGATCAAGCAATCTTTAATATCTACTAATTGGTGGCTTGCCCGCGCGTGGAATCCGAGAAGACTGCCGCCACTTGATGAGATGCGGTGATGAAGTTGAATACGGTTTCGATAGCGCCACTGATTCGGGCTCGGCACCGTCGAATAGACTTGCTCATCTGTCACTTGGAACTTCGAAAATTTGCGAATCGCATCAAGCACAAATCCACGCTTCTGCAATAGCTGCTCATCGTAACTCACGTGCTGCCAGGCGCAGCCGCCGCAAGTTCCGAAGTACACGCATTCTGCTTCCACTCGAGACGGGGAGGCCTTAATCACGCGAATCAACTGCCCTTCGGCAAAATTCTTTTTGACCAAAGTAAGTTCAACTTCAACGACATCGTTTGGTGCGACGTCGCTGATAAATACCACGAGCCCATCCAGCCGGGCGACACCACGACCTCCGACAGCCAATCGTTCAATAGTGAGCTCATGAATTTCACCAACACTGAATCGCTTTTCGCTCATGATCTCACCGCAACTGGCCACTGGGGCCTCGAATAACATTTACTAACGAAGAATTTTTGATCAGAAGTGTGAGGCGCTCTCGGCGTGCAACACTTGAGATCTTTTCGGACATATAATTTGAACTTATAAAAAAGGGCGGCACGAGTGGCCGCCCTTTTTTTCAGAATTTTCAAAAGCCATTTGTCGAAATGCCGACGACTCAATCCACCCGAGGTGGATCACTTATTCCACCCGAGGTGGATCACTTATTGTTGACAATTTCAGCACGTTCGAAGAACAACGCGAGTTCGCGCTCAGCAGAAGCGGCGCTGTCAGAACCGTGAACCGAATTTTCACCGACGTTGTCACCGAACTCAGCGCGAATTGTACCTTTGTCGGCTTTTTTAGGGTCAGTTGCACCCATGATTTCGCGGTTTTTAAAAATTGCGTTTTCGCCGGTCAAAGCCATCAACATAACTGGACCCGACGTCATAAAATCAACGAGTTCGCCAAAGAAAGAACGCTCTTTGTGTTCAGCGTAGAATTCTTCGCACTTTTTGCGGCTAAGAACTGTGAGTTTCGCTGCAGAGACCTTCAAACCTTGCGATTCGAATTTCGTCATGATTGCGCCCATAACGTTCTTTTTAACAGCGTTTGGCTTGATGATGCTGAATGTAGTTTCGATAGCCATTGTGACTCTCCCGTTTTTAAAATCAAAGTGATGCCCACTACTTACATAGTGGGTTCGCCGCTGGCAAGAAAGATTGCGCCTGCCACGGGATCACTCATTCAAATTAGGATTTTAGCGGATTTAGTGCACGAAAGACTTCAAAATCGCGGTTCATGGGCATTTTTTTGCAAAAAAAACCCGGCATTGAGCCGGGTTTTCGAAGGATCTAAAGAACTTGCTCTTCTGCAGTGAGGGCAATGCCCCCCGAAAATTTTCGAAGTCAGACTTCAAAAACTCAGATTTAGAATAAAATCCGAGCTATTTCAGACTCTTTTGTAGAGTCGTACCCATGTCGGCAGGGCTGCGGGAGATTGAGCAACCTGCAGCAGCCAGAGCCTCAAACTTCGCCTCCGCTGTTTCTTTTCCGCCGGTGATGATCGCACCCGCGTGACCCATGCGTTTACCAACTGGCGCAGTTGCGCCAGCGATAAAGCACGTCACCGGTTTTTTGAATTCGCGTTTGATGTACTCAGCCGCGTCGACTTCAGCCGTTCCGCCGATTTCACCGATCATGATAACCGCATCGGTGTTTGGATCTGCATTGTACATTTCCAAAACGTCGATGAAGTTTGTGCCGTTCACTGGATCTCCACCAATACCGACACATGTCGATTGGCCGAGACCTAGGTGCGTAAGCTGTCCTACAGCTTCGTAAGTCAAAGTGCCTGAACGTGACAGGACGCCAATGCGACCTGGTTTATGAATATGGCCCGGCATGATTCCGATTTTGCATTCGCCCGGCGTGATGACGCCTGGGCAGTTCGGACCAATCAGGCGAGTTTTGCGACCTTGCATATAGCGCTTCACGCGAATCATATCCATCACCGGAATTCCTTCGGTGATGCAGACCACGAGATCAAGTTCTGCATCGACCGCTTCCATGATCGCGTCAGCGGCGAATGGAGGTGGAACGTAAATCACAGATGCGTTCGCACCTGTGCGTTCAACTGCATCGCGAACAGTGTCAAAAACGGGGATTCCAACGTGCTTCGTGCCGCCTTTGCCTGGAGTGACTCCGCCAACCATTTGCGTGCCATACGCAATCGCTTGTTCAGTGTGGAAAGTTCCCTGGGCGCCAGTCAAACCTTGGCAAATGACTTTGGTATTACGATTGATCATGATCGACATGATTATTTCCCTTTCACGGCGGCAACAATTTTCAGCGCGCCATCGGTCAGATCGTTAGCAGCAGTGATATTGAGTCCGCTCTCTGCCAAAAGTTTTTTGCCGAGTTCCACGTTCGTACCTTCGAGACGTACGACGAGTGGGACTTTCAAGCCAAGCTCCTTCGAAGCGGCAATCACGCCTTCTGCAATGATGTCGCACTTCATGATTCCGCCGAAGATGTTGACGAAGATGCCCTTCACTTCTTTTTCTTTTAAAATAATTTTGAACGCCTCAGTCACTTTCTGTTTATTCGCGCCGCCCCCAACGTCCAAAAAGTTGGCCGGAGCGCCGCCGTGAAGCTTGATAATGTCCATCGTCGACATCGCAAGCCCCGCACCGTTCACGAGGCAGCCGATGTTGCCATCCAACTTGATGAATGCGAGATCGTAGTGGCTCGCCTCAACTTCTGATGGATCCTCTTCAGTCAAATCACGAAGCTCCATGATTTCGGGATGCCGGAAGAGCGCGTTCGAATCAAAATTCATTTTCGCGTCGAGTGCGATCACATCGCCTTCCGCAGTTTCAACAAGTGGATTGATCTCGGCGATCGAGCAATCTTTTTCTTCGTAAGCTTTGTAAAGGGCTAGGAAAAATTTCGCAGCCTTCGATGCGACTTTGTCTGTCATACCGATTGCGTAGGCAAGTTGACGTGCCTGGAACGGCTGAAGACCAACGGCTGGGTCCACTTCCACGCGGATAATTTTTTCGGGGGAGTGGTTTGCAACTTCTTCGATATCCACTCCGCCTTCGCGCGATGCCATAACGGCCACGCGACCAGTGACGCGATCGAGAAGACACGCAACGTAGTATTCTTTTTTAATGTTGCAGCCAGATTCAATGTAGACCTTGTTGACGACTTTGCCTTCGGGTCCTGTCTGATGTGTCACAAGCGTCATGCCAAGCATGTTCTTTGTGATATCACGAACTTCATCAAGCGTCTTGGCGAGCTTTACGCCTCCGCCTTTTCCGCGGCCACCGGCGTGAATTTGCGCTTTTACAACCCAAATTTTCCCACCAATAGATTTAGCCGCTTCTACTGCGCGCTCTGGCGATTCGACCATTTGGCCGGCAAGAGTCGCGACCCCATATTTCCGTAAGACATCTTTTGCCTGATACTCATGAATGTTCATTGTCTTATTGTCCCTCTATGAAGCACACGACCAGAGCACGCATTCGAAGCGTGCCTCGTGCATGCGAGTGGTGCACACGGCGGATTTCGATTCGCAGTGATTCCGCATTGTGAACCTAGGTTGAGCGAGGGTCAATTCTTACAGCGGTCCAGCACCGGGACATTCTCAAATCTGAGACGAACGATTCCTAGAAGTTGGACGAAGCATCGCGATGAGACGATGCAGAGCTTGAAAATGGATTGTCACTTATGAATCGCGTGTCTCACCTAAATCCTTCGGGGATGAATCGAACCCAACCGTGCACTGTTTAAACTTTCGCAGGAACTATTCAAACGCCTTACAACACGAACCTAGACATGGATGAGAATAATTTTTCGGGACCATGTATCTGTGCGTCGAAAAAAGACGCTCTTTGATCTTGGAATCGAAGCAGCGGCCTCTGATTCCGGTATAACGAGTGCGTTTCCGGCACAACGAGTGCATAGGTGACTCTGAGGACTTTACTGCCCGCATCTAAAAATTGAAAAGTCATCGGCCATTAAAATTGAAACGATCGACCCGACGGCATCCGCCTTTTCTGATGCATTGATTGTGAATCGATCCAGTTCTTCAAACTGATGAGCTTCAGTTGATCCGGTCAAAGTCTAGTTGATGAGGGATTTCGAAAGTGGAAAGAAGGTCGAGGTGCGAGTTATTCACCGCGACGGAGTTCAAAAAAACAGAGTGGTCGAACGCGTGGGAAAATTGTTTTCTAGAGTTCGTGTTCGGCGTGAGATTCGCTCTGATGGCGGATCGTAAGGCGATCAAGACTATGGCTGAAGCACGATCAGAGATCTAGAAGCGGCAAAAAAAAACCCTCGATTGCTCGAGGGTTTTAGAGTCGTAAGACTCGAAATCAGAAAGCCAATTAAGCTTTTTTCGCAGCTTTGCGAGTCGCTTTTTTAGCAGTTTTCTTAGCAGCTTTTTTAGTTGTCTTTTTTGCTGCTGCTTTTTTCGTTGTTTTCTTCGCTGCTTTTTTTGCAGTTTTCTTAGCCATGATCGATCCTCCTAGGATGAGTTTACCGTAAACGTTAAACGAGAAGACTTCCTGTTTAAAAGTTTACGCGTGTGACTCTGATCGTCAATAAAAAAATTTACTTGAGCGATTTTTTTTGCTGACAACTGGTCAAGAAGAGAGTGCCCGCGTGTTGATGAACACTTCAGTCGATCTTTCAAACCAAATTCTGCGCATCGGTGTTTTCATGATCTCGATGATTCCTGTTTGCTCTGCATTGATGATCAATTTCGCATTCGGAATGCGAGTTGCGACATCATTGGTCGAACAAAATCTCGTCTCAAAAAATGAGATGACAAAAATTGGCACGCTGTATTTTGCGAGTGTCTCGATTTCAATTTTATTTTTGCCTCACTCTCTCTTTGCATTGATAGCAGCGGCTTTCGCGTCGATGTGTCTCCTGATTAGTGCACTTGTTTTGCTTGTGCATTTCCGCGCCAAGACCTTTCGTGATCAGTTCACGAGTGTGCTGTCGTTGATTCTGTTGAAGATGAAATCGGGAAAAGCATTTCGGCAATCGCTGCTCGAAACGGTTGATGAAAGCGCTCCAGGCACGCGTCGCAAGCTCGGAGAGATCGCCAATGTTGTGTCCTTTTCACAACAAAACAAGACCCGCATGTTCGATTTTTTTCTGACGGAGGTACTTAGCGAATTAGTTCAAGTCGATCAGACGCCTCATTCTGCGATTCAGCGACTCACTGTCTTTCGTGATCGACTGCAGATCGAAAATGATTTTCGACATAAGTCGTGACAAGCAATGGCTCAACCGCGCGCGCAATCTTTCATCATGAGCCTTCTCTACCTCGCTCTTTTGGTTTTTGTTGTTCGATCATTCGGATATCGCGGGAACGAACGGATCATCATGAGCTCGGCAATTTTCTTTCTCATCGGTAGCATTTGGATTTGGACAGGCGGAAGGGGATTTAAATGGAAGGTTTAGCGCCAGGTCTCAAATGTCTCGTAGA
>JAYVND010000567.1:0-3724 GCA_043758635.1 Bdellovibrionales bacterium | reverse complement strand
CGAATTTTTTTCCTCATCCTGCATTGGAGGCGAGGGTCAAAAGAATCAAGGTAAAATCGGACCTCGCGACAACCCCTGCGCTAACCGATGCCGAGATTGAGTCTTTACAAAAGCTCTGCGACAATTAATTTTTGTGACGAAGCCGAGGGCCCGAGACGAGCAGGCCGTCGTTTCGAAGGGCGTGCTCTGCCCTATGCGCTGACTGAATTATAAGTTGTGACAATTGGTATGGATCTCATCGTACAAGTTTGCTACGACCTAGCCATTGCTCGCAATCATGCAGCTTGCAACGCGGATAGCGCGCGAAATCGCACTCTAACCGGGCTCAATCACAGACAAAAATGCTGGGAAATCCTATGAAACATTTTGCGACTGCACTTATCATTTTCGCCTCTTCTTCTGCCTTCACTACCTCAGCTTCCGCCGCCTCTGCTCATAAACCTAGAACTGCTCAAGAGAAGATTTGCGATTCTCTTGGAGAAGAGTTTGATCTCGCCTGCGCGCACCTCATGTGCGACGATTTCATCAAAGATGGAACGTTCAGTGAGTTGAACGATTGCACCTCCGCAAGCGACTACGCAGAAGCAGCACAAGCTGCTTGCGAAGAACTGACGACCGTCGAAGAAATGGCACGGCAGTACAACGTAGCGAATCCAGGTGCAAATCTGACTTGCGATTGAAACAGATGTCTTATGGGTTCAACCGCCGGCGACCCGTGCGAGCTCAACGAACATGCTCAAGGTCTCGACTGATTTCCTTCAGAGGATTGACTGATAAGTAATACGAGTAAAGCGAGCGCGCCTGACCTTCAACATCCACGTCTTTTCCCGCGGCTCTGATCATAAGCTCATGCGCTTCTGCATGAGCTGCTTTTTCATTTTTCGTAAATCCGGTGCTCAGTAGAAATGTCGCGTAATCTAACTCTGCTTCTTTGAAGTCTTTGAGCACTCCAAGCTCTTGAACGAGCATTGCAAGTTGCACCAGCGCAATTCGACTGACTGGAATTGGCTCTACACTTGCAACCTTCACAAACCGAATGTATTTTGAATCCCCGTATTTCTCAATAAGTGCGCGGTCCGCCGCCAAACCCCGATTGTCCAGCACGAAGACACCTTCGGCTGCAGTCAGCGAATTCAATATCCACCGCAAATCACGACGGACAGTGTGGATTCCATTTTCAAGATCTACTTCTGTAAATGAATCTGATTTAAAATACCTGGATCGATCTTTGAGATCGTTCTTTTGATCCGCAATCAACTTTCTCATTCCGTCGGCAATTGCCGCGGATTCTTCACTGCGAGGACCAAAATCTAGCTTCGCGACTTCTGTCATGAGCTCGCGAATTCGTTTCTCGGGCGACGGTGCCCAGCCCAACGCTTCCAGCTTTTTAAATGCCTCACGCTCAATCGGGATTTGCTGGTCTGTGAGAACCTTCAAAATTTCTGCTCGCGCCCCGCCTTTTTTGGCGGTGGCCAAAAGATCTCGACGACGGCCGTAGTCCCCGACGACCCCTTCAACATCCTTTATTTCCACTCGAAACTTTTCAAGAGCCTTGGCGTCACTCTTAGAAATATCCCGATAAGCTAAAAGTTTTGAGAGACTCTGAAGATAAAGCAACTTCAAACGCACGTCTTCGAAAGCCATGACTTTGACGAGGCTCTCAGCCTTGGAATCTTTGACCCGGTCTGAAATGTCCTCGAGATCCATCAAGAGACGGGTGCCTGCTTTCGGCGACTTCGATTCGGTTTTAAACAGCGCCGAGCAACGGAGAGTACCAGCTGGACATCGTTCGAGCGATTCGTGAGTCGAGCAGCCCGCAAGAAAAATGAAGGCTAAAAGCGAAACCCGGATGGCCCCGAATCTTGAATGAACGGCAAAAGGGAGACAATCGTTGGGAGGAACCGAAGGATGACTTGAGCTTGGCTTCATGGATTGAATTTGACCCCTGTGGTTACCCCATTCTGTATGACCGGAGGCCTGCCGGCCAAGATTTTTTTACTACAATCTCAACCAGTTGTTTGCGCCCTCGCTCTGAAACTTGACCCGGCACTTGACCCGGCACCTGACCCGGCACTTGACCCGGCACTTTTCCAAATTGCGGCGATACGTCTCAAGTACGACCGGCCTGTGACTAAGCAGCGGCCGCAGCTTTTAGATTTCACTAAATTGAAAAGATAGGAACGGAGGTCCCGTCCGAGCTTTGAAACTTCATTTCGGAGTTAAAAAATTTGATTCTTTTTCGAGGACCTGTAAGAGTGGCCCGCATGGACGATGAACAAGCCTACCCTTTCGAGACAACACCCGACGATCTCAGCGAAGCCTCGCTAAATGAAGTCATCAAGCTTTACATCACACCAGAGGGTTCAGATTTTGGACTGAGTGTCGAAGAGCTCAACGCTAAAGAGCGCGTGGTGCGCAAGCAGATTGCATCGGGAAGCTTGAAGTTGATCACCGATCCCGGTGCAGAGATGACGATGCTCATGAGTTCTCAGGAATGGCGATCGTTACAGAAAAAGTTATCTCTCACCTAAAATGTTGAGCATCCCATGCGGGTTCTTAGAGCTGATAAAGTCAGGTACGGCAAGCCTATCGCTTGCCGTAAATAAGCCTATCGCTTGCCTTCAATACGCCTGTCGCACGCGGTAGGTAAACTTATCACTTGCCGTTGAGAACTGAGTTCAGCCAATTGATCTGCACATCGAGTTCCTTCAATCGATTGTCCCTTGCTTTCAAAATGCAGACGGCTGCGGTCCAAAAATCACCTTGTCCAAAATCGGTCTGATATGAGCACATTTCTTTTGTGTAGGCGTTGAATGCGACCTGAGCTCGATCAGGGTTTGATTTCACAAGCGGTGCTCCCTCTTTCCCAAATTTCGCTTCAAACTGCGCTTTCGCCGCTTTGAGCCGGGCGACTTTTGATTTTTCAACCAATGCCTGAGCTTTCAACGTTCGATTGAAACACTCTGATACGCCAGGAACATATTCAGTTTCAAGTTTGGCATTGCAGACGTCGATGTCACTTTGAACATCGGCACTAGCTGTTGATGCGATTGCAGAGGCCAAGAACGCGAGAGCACATAAAGAAGGCAAAAGATTTTTCAAGGGGAACCCCAATGTTTTAGAATTGCCCATCTGCTAATATAAACTAACTATATTCACCAGTGAGATCGTACTCTTGGCAATATTTGCAACTGAAACTGCGTTAAATCCGACTGGTATTTTGCCGCACCCACTTTGTGCGATTGCAAATTTCAGGAATTGAGTGGTGCTTGCGCCACTGCATTCGTTGCTTGAACTCTAGTTCGCTCTCCCGAGGGCGACTTCAAGCGCGAGTGTCGCCGCCGAGAGCGTCGCGATCTCTGCTGAATTCAGCGCTCGACCAACAAATCCTAGGCCAAGCCTTGCATCGGTCGGAAAATTTCCTGCGCCGTTAAAAAGAAAGACTGTGCCTGGTTGCTGCCAAACCAATCCTGCGGCCTGAATCAAAGTTCCCGTTGAATTCTTATAAGCTCCAAATTGATTTCCATCGTAGGTGATCGCGCGGAATCCTGCGCCGTCGACCGCCCCTGCCGGATAAATAGAACCAAACGCTCCCTGGCCGGCAATCCCGCCATTGGAAGAAGCACCCATCATATAAAATCGATCCGAGTCACCCGTCGCATTGTAAGAAGAACCGACGAAGCAATTGATACTTCGGCTCGCGGAACTATCGTGAATGACATAG
>JAYVND010000566.1:0-11462 GCA_043758635.1 Bdellovibrionales bacterium | reverse complement strand
AGCACGTAACTCTCTTTGCGAGTGGGATCATAAAATTCGTTCGAGACGATCCCGTGTCGATCCGCATAGAGTCCGGTGATGATCGAATAGTGACTCGGAAACGTTTTGCTGGGATAAATGGGTAGGAGGCCGTCTGCTGCCATCCCGTTTAATGCAAGTTCAGTTAAATTTTTTGGTTGGTATATTGAATTGTAATCGTAGCGATAGCCATCGATCGAGACGAGAATGACGTAGGGAATTTTCTCTGCTCCGGCTCGATTCTGAGCCGTAGGTTCAAATCTCAACTCTTGCCCCAGCGGTGTAGCATCTACCGGATGCAGCGTTGGCGCTGCCTCCACGCTCCCTGCAGTTTCGATCGGCGCGTGCGAGCAACCCATAGGGCTAAGGCCCGAAAGCATTATGAGAACAGCAAGGGAGGAAAAGCGAAACTGAGATGGGAAGAGTATCTTGGGCATGTCGCACCACTTTACCGTTGAGCCAGCACAAATTGGCCAAATTTGAGATTTGTAAAACTCAACTATCATGCCAAAACGATCGGAATCTCTCAAGTCGTGCAAAGCGAAAAACTGCGAGAATAAAAAAAGGCACCCGGGGGAAGTGCCTTCATAAATCATTTGATCATCTATCCAGACAACTGAAATCGCTGGCCAGTCGCTGATCAGTCGCTGATCAGTCGCTGATCAGTTGCTGGCCGATCGTTGGCCCATCGCTGATCAGTCGACGAAATGAGCGAAATTCCGTTCATCACGCTCTGAATTTCGCAAATCCAGAGTGATAAACATAGATTCGACAATGCGGCCGGAAGCGCACGAAACCAAAGTCGATTTATCAGCGGGATTGTAGTCACACTGAGCAGTCGACCATGCCGTCTCGGAGAACGTCACTCGGTAAGCAATCAACTTGTCGCCTGCGAAAACACCCTGGACGAGATCCACTCGCGTGTCACCAGCTGCTTCAAAATCACCTTCGAGGATGGTGTCACTCCAAATGCGAGCCTGCTCAATAGCCAACTGGCGGAACTGTTGCTGCTGCTCGTCAGAAACAGGCCCTAGATCGCGCATCTGGTGACTGACGCTATGAATATCTACAGAAAATTTGTTAATCGAAGAATAGGGATTAAATGTGTTCGAAGCCATCGCAAGACTCCCACTGCCGATAACGACTGCAAAGGCGGCAATAGCGAAAGACAGAAATAGAATTGGTTTTTTGAGTGATCGAGCTACTTTGTTCATTAGAGATCTCCCTCTTAAGAGGATGTCGTCCCACTATTGGGAACTGGTGCATCGAGCAAAGCCTGAGCCAGGCTCAGATTCCGCCTTCTTCGAAAGGAAGGGAGGCACCGGACATGTTGCTAAGCTATTCATTCCGGTTGCAAATGTGAAATACGTAAGCATCAACTAAACATGCGTAAAATGTATATCAAAACAGATTTGGAAGCATCTGCTATCTCCAAATGCGATTGTCCTGATGCTTATGTCCAACCGCCCGGAACGATGCCCAGAACAGTCCCCAGAACAGTGCCCGAAATGATGCCTCCTCTCGACGCCGGGAGCAAAACTCGCGCGAGGACCTGCTAAAGCGGCGGCCCGACGCAAGCAGCACTTTATGCAAACTTAAGAGGGGTAAGCCTTCGATGCTCGTGGGATCATTGCTGATCACCTTCGAGAATAGTGAAATGCCGCGCTCCTCGAACTTAAAACTTCCGGCACACTCAAGCGGTTGATCATGCACGACATAGTCTTTGATCTCACGAGCACTTAAATTTCGGTATTGCATGCGCACCAAGTGCACCCAAGTTTTTCGAAACGCCGGATTGCGATTCGTTGCTGAGCCTTCAATGTGAACACCGGTGACAAGACTCACCTCTTGGCCCGAGCAGATCTTAAGCTGCTGACAGGCCTTTAACGCTGTTTTTGGTTTACCGAAAATCATCGGGCCATTTGCGCGGTGGAGTACCAAAATTTGATCACTGCCAATTACCATGCGATCGGCGATGTTACTCCGGAGATCGAATACGAAGAGCGCCTTAGCTTTGGCAAGAACTTTGACGAGCTGGCGGGGATCCGCGACGCTCTTTTGCACGAGCTCCTCATTGATATTTGCTGGAACAGTTTCAAAAGAAAAGCCCAGTCGCAGGAGCAACCTGCGCCGGGCTTCCGATTGGCTTGCGAGAATCAGATGACTCTTTTTCAAGCGAAAATGACTTATAACTACAGAGTTGCTACAACTGAGAAGTTTGCGCCGAAGTAACCTTTAGAATCCCCGTGATTCACGTTGTCAGCTTTGATTGCGTTGAAATTCAAATCGCCACGTATCGTGAGATTATTGTCCAACTTGTAAGAAGGTCCGACCGCAATACCGTAAGCGTTATTGATCTCGATCATTGCGGAGTTTCCACCGATTGTCATCGAAGCAGGAGTGTTGCTCAATGTTTGAATACGAGCACCGAGACCGAGGTCCGCGCTCATTTGGTAAGCGCCTAAGAGAGTTAATGCAAAGGCTGAATCTTTAAAGCCAGCTGTCTTTTTCGAATCGAGTTGGAGGCCCCAGTTGAACGATCCCATGTTCATTCCGCCCATGAGTTCGATCAACGTGTTTGTGTCATTCGAATCTATTGCTACGTTCGAGATTGTCGGCAAAGTTTGCGCTCTGCTGTATGAAATTCCAAGCGCGCCGTAAGCCATGCCCGTGTCGATACGACCTTGAACGCCGACCTCTACGTTGTTGTCGCCAAGAGCGCCGATCGAGTTTGTGCCGCTTGTGACCGTGTTCGAGTTAGCAACTTGTCCCAACACTGAGAACTTCGTGGTACCTTCGCTTGCCCAACCAACTTGCACGCCCATGTGAGTCCACGGTGTGATGTACGTTTTTGCGGCCGATTCTTGGGTGAAGAAACGATCGCGTGAATCGTTGGCTTCGAGGCCGAAGAACGAAGCGTATTGGCCCATTTTGAAAGTCAATGGAAGCGACGCCATCGTGTAAGCCGCGTACGCTTGAGCGTAACCTTGTGCAAATGTGAGAGCGTTTGTTCCCGCGTTTTCAGCAGTGAAGAATGGCAGCTCAACCACAGCGCGAGTTTGTTTGCTCAAATCGCCAGTCAACATGAGCGCGCCGCTCTTGATCGAAAAGCCACGGTTCAAATCTGAACCATTGTCATAAAGATAGTTGCGGCTTGTGATGCGTGCGTTGGCATCAACAAAAGCGTCAAAGTTAAACGAATGGCGTACTTCAGAAGCTGGGCTCATCGGACCAGGCGCCGGAGTCGCAACCATTTCGCTCGGCGCTGACGCTGGTGGCGTTGCTACATGGTGACGGCGGCCGCTTCTTGGCGGAGTCGGAGCTACAGGTGCAGTCTGCACCTTCACTTCTTGAGTTTGAGCTTGAGCTTGAGTAGCAGAAACGGTTGCGATGGTGCAGAAAGCGGCAGCAACAGCTGCAACTTGAACGAACGAATTCATTAATTTCATCTTTATCCCTCGGAAGCGAGTTATTGTTACGAGAAGACAAAAATGAAACTGATTTGTCATCAAGAATTCGTCAGTTTTTTTCGATATAGAAATCAGATCCCAATCGCATGACGCCACTCCGGCGTCCCGTCGATCAAACGACGGGTCTCGAGATCAAACAGGCCGAACGCCATGACAACCCGCGCGCATTCTTCACCCTTCGAATTTTCCATCGTTTGAACTAAATGTCCCACCCTTCCTTGATAATCTGAGCACCAAGTTTTGACGGTCATTTCCATTCGATTCTTTAATTCTTTTTTAAAGGAGATTTCCATCTCTAGAATGGTCGGGCCTTTTTTGAGCGCCATAATTTCGCGCAAACCGTATCCACGCTCGGTCGTCACCGCCCAACGGGCTTCTTCAAAGACTTTCAGGTACATGGCATTGTTCATGTGTCCGAAAAGATCAAGATGGCTCTCAACCACCGTAAATTTGTACTCATTCACCACGGTGCCCGCTGAGGCTGGATCATTCGAAGTAGACATCAATTTCGGCACAGACGATTCGGCCATCGAGAACTCCTTTAAACAGCTGTTGCCTTGCAAGTCTAAACCCAATTCTCTAGATCCACAAATTCGGCGAATCCAAATCTAGAACTCTAGAGACGGGCTTTTCAATCGCAGTCTCTCAAGCATTTCAAAACTTGATCACCAAGCGTTTGAATCTTTGCTGGTCCAAATCCGTAAACCTTCTCAAGCTCCGACTTGCTATTTGGATTCCGATTGGCAAGATCCATCATCGTTTTGTTGCTGAATACGATAAATGCCGGAATATCATTTTCGTCTGCATACGCCTTGCGCCACTCCTTCAACACCGCGACTCGAACTTCAGCCTCTGGCGAATCACACTCTTTAGTTAAATCGACCGAACGAGTCTTTTTGCGAACCTTTGTGAGAACTTTTTTGAATATCGTCGGCTTGTCGACACCCCACTGTGATTTTGGCTCACACGCATCGCAATGTCCGCAACGAGCGATTCGTTCGGAGTCGCGAAAGTACGTTAAAATGCCGGAGTGCCGGCACTCCCCACCTTCTGAAAACTGCACGATCGCATCCAGCGCGCGCCACTTCGCCGCGATGATTCGCGGCTCAGCTTTGGACTGCTGAATAAAAAATGACTGCAGCCCCTTGTCTCGCTTGGAGTAAAGCAAAAGGCAGCGCGAGGTTTTTCCGTCACGACCCGCGCGCCCCATCTCTTGATAAAATGACTCGATATTGGCTGGCATCTGAAAATGGATCACTAGTCGCACATCGGGATAATCGATGCCCATGCCGAATGCATTTGTCGCACACAGAATTCGCAGCTGCCGACCTTCGAGCTTGCGCTGAATGTCGACACGCTCCTCGTTCGAGAGTCCTGCATGATAGTAACCGACGTGTTCAAATTCGCGACTCAGTGTCGAGGAAATCTCTTCGGTGCTACTGCGGGTCCCGCAATAAACCAGAATCCGACCAACTTCAGTTTTGCGAATTGCCTCTTTGATCATTTCAATTTTTTCGTCTTCTTCGATCACCGACACTTGGTAAAAAAGATTGGGACGGTAGAATCCGTGAATATGCCGTTCGGGCTTTTTCAATTTGAGCTGCTGAATAATATCTTCGAGAACGGTGGGCGTTGCCGTGGCGGTAAGCGCGAGCACTGGAGTTTCTGGTCTGAGCTCGCGAATCATCGAAAGCTTGGCATAGTCAGGCCGGAAGTCATGTCCCCACTGCGAAACACAGTGGGCTTCGTCAACAGCAAAAAGTCCAACCTCTTGGCGCTTTATCCATTCTGCGAAGCCAGGTTTTTGCACTCTCTCTGGCGAGAGATACAGAACATAGCATCCGCCAGAACGAATCGTTCCGAAAACTTGGCGCTTCTCTTCGTCGGTTTGTCCTGAATGTAGACATCCTGCAGGAATGCCCTTCTGTGCGAGAAGTCGTACTTGATCTTCCATTAACGCGATCAGCGGCGAAATCACCACGACGAGTTGATCAAATAAAACAGCCGGCAACTGGTAACAGAGAGATTTTCCACCACCAGTCGGCATCACGGCCATGGTGTCCTGGCCGTTTAGAACGGATTGAATGATGCCCAGCTGACCTTTGCGAAAATCGCTCAAGCCAAAACGTGACTTCAATATGTCGAAGGCCTTTAAATCGCGAGCCGGATTTGCAGTCTCCATCTCTGTCTCAGATCTCAAAATTGAGAAATTCGGGGCAAGGGAGTTCGAAATGGCGGGGCCAGATTTGATCATGGAGATAAGATCGTGCAAAGTGCAGACTCTTGCAAGCTGCTCTGCGTGCGGGCTTCAGTGCGTTTGGACGCAAACGACCGGTGGAATCCGGCCAAGTTGACTCGGATCTCCTTGGCGAATCTTGCAAGACTCGATGCAAAAATTCCATTCACTCTGACTCAATTTACCAAGAGATAAGAACTGCAAAAAAATGGGCCAGTGATCATTGATCACGGCCCAATTAAAGGTGAACTGATTGATAACATCAGCTCCTTTGTTTACGCGCGAGCGCCCACTGCACGGTGGTAAACAAATAGAACGAGCATCGAACCTAGGACACTTGCCAAGAAGCCTGCTGGATCACCTTGAGCGTAAATTCCAAGAGTTGATCCGATAAGTCCCGCAATCACCGAACCCGCGATTCCGAGGAGAGCGGTGACGATGAAACCTGCAGTATCACGACCCGGCATGAGTGCACGAGCAACAAGTCCGATAAAGAAACCAATGACGACCATCCACACTATGCCCATAAATCCTCCTACAAATGCCGATTCAAAATCAGCTAAATAATACAGCATCTACTAGCTGGAAGCCGACGTCTGCGCTGAGCAAGTACTCAGCACCTTTGATCAGACCACCCGCAGAGGCTGCGACTTGTAAAAGGAATATCAGGTGAGTCATGTAAAATCCGCTTTCGGATTGTGCGGATTATGCCCAGTTTTCAACACAAATAATAGATTCAGGCCGGCGGAACGGGCGGTCAGAACCCAGCGGTCAGAACCCAGTGGTCAGAACCCAGTGGTCAGAACCCAGTGGCCAGAACCTGGTGGTCTGAGCCTGGGGGCTGAGCCTGGGGGCTGAGCTAGCGTTACTTCACGGTGATGCTGATGGTTGAGCTCATTGTGTCGCCGTATGAACGATGGGCACTGTCTGCAAACTGCAATGTAAGTGTGTGTTTGCCCGGGGCCAATTTCAAAGTCGTCTCAGTCTGGCCTTTTCCAAAATGCATATGTGTCGCATCGGCTGGCACCACATCGCCTTTTTTAACAGATGATCCATCGATGATCAGGTGATGATGACCCGCGCCCGGGACGAGTTTTCCGGCTGGCAAAATCTTCATTCCGGTGATTCCAAATTTTACGGTGAAATTCTCAGAAACGGTTTCGCCGTCCTTCGGCTCCACGAAAGAAACTTTCGGCGAAACGATCGTGCCATTTGACTGATTGACAGTATCGGCGCCCTGCGCACTTGGCGGAACACCAGGCGCATTGTGTGCAGATTCCGGCGCTTGTGCGAGAGCTGCGGCTGAAGTCAGTACGGTCAATGACGCTGCCGCTATTCGAAGAGTGAACTTGCAAGCCGAGTTAATATTTGAAGTTTGAGCCATGATCTATTCCTCCTGGGAAAACCAAATTCTACCTAACAGTGGAAACTGTCTCGCAGAATGCAAGCGAGCACACTCTCTTTTTTTTTACTCTATTTTCTATTTAATGATTCAATGCTCAATTCGGCATGGGGGAAGGGCGACTCGGTAGCCCCAGTAAATCAGCACGCAACCAACCCGCGCGACCCAATAATTCGTTTTTTTCACGTTCACCAATACTGCGTTTTTCCAACGCACGAAAAAGATCATCAGAGAATGCCACAATGTGCCAGTCATCAAACTTTGCGCCTGTTTTGAGTTTCTTTAAGTCGGGACCGTTGTACTGACACGGACCATCCGCAATTTCACAGAGCTGCTCATTGAGAGCTTTGCGGAATTTCGCAAGCTGTGAGGGATTGGTCTTGAAATCTTGAAACAGCGACGCAATACGTTCATCGGAGAGGCCATTGCGAACCCAGTCGTCGGTGATGTCATTCAAGACTTGTTTACCGCCGATTCGTTCGTAGAGTTTTTTCTCATTGATAATGGCCGCGTGTTTTTTTCGCGAATGATGCCGATGCCGGCGTGCATCAGCTACGCGAGGCGCGAGAAGAATGGTCACTGCAAGTAAGACCATGAATGCAGGCTTCATCAGTTGTAGGCCCGACGAATGCATCTGTGAATAAACTAATTGTGAACGATGAATATCCGAGCAATCCAGCTTTGAACAATGCAGCTGCGACCGAGCGCGCGAATTCAGGCGCGAGCGCGAAGAACAAATTCGTTTAAAGATCGAAATAAGTAATAACATGAGTTCATTCTCACGATAGGCCAACAGCTGGTCAAGTCTGGTTGAGGTTGCCAATCGCGATTCGCATCGAGTCAGCGCTTCGGAATAAGCGCTGCCGATGAAAGGAAAAAGGCTCATTTTTGAGCCCTGTTTTCACATCTGAATGACCATTCCGCGCATTATTGCGACAGACTGAATGAGATCGCTTTGATCTGGTCATCGGTCAGCTTTAGATTTTGCATTGCAGGCCGCGATGAAATCGCACTCTTGATCGCTGCGAATGTGGCTCCATGGACGGCTGAGCCCACTAAGCCTCCATGGCATGCCGCACAGTTGCCTGCACTGCCAGTTGCGTAGAGCGCTTTTCCATCGATCACCGTCAGATAAAAGGCTGCACTACCACCGACGTCATGATCGTAGAGATCCATCGCATTTGCATTATGGGCCGCTGCCAAGACGCAGTCGTAGTGTGCACCCTTCGCCGAATCACTCGGCTGATGCGGACACGGCGTACCGTTTGTGTGCATTCGGTGAACTTGGGTGTCGTTATTAGTGATTCGCAGTGTCTGTCCGACGTACGCAACAAACGGACTCGCCGAGGTGTTCCAAGCACCATTCCCTGTTCCCAGAACGATCGCGAAACTTACGAGATTCGTCGCCGTATCCGTTCCTGTCCCGCCACCAGGGCCGGCTCCAGTAACTGTGAGCATCACCGATGCAGTCGATACACTTCCATCAACCCAGTAAGAAGTGATATCAACTTCTGACGTTCCTGCCGTGGTGCAACCCACAGTTTCAACGAGCCCATTTCCAGTGCCACCGAGTGAACACGCGGCACTGTTGTTGTTGACATTTATCGCCCA
Organism: Bdellovibrionales bacterium; assembly: GCA_043758635.1. GTDB lineage: Bacteria > Bdellovibrionota > Bdellovibrionia > Bdellovibrionales > JAMPXM01 > JAYVND01. Next base: position 2,725 of record JAYVND010000566.1, on the reverse strand, counting down.
TATCACCGCGGCATCCACGATGCCGGCCCCGGATGCGTGGAGCATATATGATGTGCCCGTGGCGAGAGAATTCATCGCAAGTTGTGAAGTTCCTGCCGCGTTGTACATCTGCGCAGTCAGCGCTCCCGTGTTGTTGATCTCGGGACCGTTGGAGCTCAGGCTCGTAGCACTTAGATCGCCGGGTGAGAAACCGCCAGCGCAATTTTGAAAAGAGAAAACGCTGACGGTAGCAACGGAGAACAGAATGAATGAAATGCGCCATGTATTCTTCATGTGAGATAAATCGGTACGAAGGTCTGACTCCTAAAGAGTCAAAACCTTAAAATTTCGAGACATTCGCAGGAACAGTGATCAGAATTCTGACATGTCTCACAATGATCCGCGAGCTTTCCACAAGTTGTCAGGAGTTTGACAGGTGTGGTGTCGTGAAGTTTGCCACTCGCGATTCGACTTCATTCCGTCTAAACGAAAAGCCAGTGACCTAATGAATATCGAGATCGTACGGCATGCGGGCCATAACACCCGCCTTCGGAAGTCGAATTTTTTCATCAAGCTGAGTTGCCGCCTGCAACAAACTTCGGACAGGCGCCATCGCTTTCGCGCCCATCACACGCATCATCGTTTCGCCCGTCAATTGTTCGAGCACGCGGCCAATGGTGTCTTGCTCCGAAGGAAAGATAGCGACGTCGAAATCCTTGCCGATTCCAGCAAGTTCTGCTGATTTCGCTAGCGCCTGGTTCAGACCACCTAGCTCATCGACCAATCCAATTTCTTTGGCGCGCGTACCTGACCAAACGCGGCCTTCTGCAATGCTCTCGAGCTCGGCGCGTTTTTCATACCCGCGGCCTTCTTCAACGACATCCAAAAAGCGAGCGTAGGTGTGATTTACGTCGTTCTGAATGCTGTCGGCTTCTTCTTTTCTCATCGGGCGGTTGCCGTTTCCAATGTCGGCGTACTCGTGAGTCACGACACGGTCGAAGGTCACGCCAAGTTTATCGTTGAACAATTTTTGTGTGTTGAACATCACCCCGAAAACTCCGATTGACCCCGTAATCGTCGTTGGCTCCGCAAAAATATAGCGGGCGCCTGCTGACATATAGTAGCCGCCACTTGCCGCGACATCGCCCATTGATACGACCACCGGCATTTCGTCATCGACAATCTTCATCTCGCGCCAAATCACGTCGCTCGCCAGTGCATCGCCACCAGGGCTATTCACACGAACAACAACTGCCGCCACGTCTTCGTCATTTTTAGCATCCTCTAGATCCTGACGAATCGACTCGGAGCCAATGCTGTCGCGGCCGCTAATGCCAGAAGAAATCTCTCCATCGGCAAAAATCAAAGCGATTTTCTTGCCTTTGGCGTGATTTCCGCTGCCTTTTTTACCAGCTGACTTCACGCCGACAGCGCCCACGTCTTTGAGCAAACGGCCGGGCGTTACAAACTGAAGCTCTTCGTCTTTGCCCACAGTCAACGTGCGCATCGCCTCTTCAACTTCATCTTCAAACGCCAGATTTGGAAATAAGCCTTGAGCCTTAGCTGCGGCAGAGTTTGTGACCTCTAACTTATTGGCAATCTCATCGAGTTTTGCAGGGGCAATTTTTGTTGATGCGGCAATATCTGCTCGTGCCACTTGCCAAATATCGCCCATCAAAACCTGGTTTTGTTCGCGATTTTCATCCGACATTTTATCGCGAATCAAAGGTTCAATCGCGGCTTTGAAACGTCCCACACGGAAAATGCGAGGCTCCACTTCGGCTTTCGTAAAAAGCCCCTTCAAAAAAGCTTCATTGGTCGCAAGGCCATTGAATTCGACTTCACCGCTCGGCTCAACGAAGTATTTCGTCGCCGCGCTTGCAAGGTAGAGGCCTTTTTCGTCGAGACGCTCACCGTAGGCATAAACAAATTTACCTGACATTGCAAAGTCGACGACATGGCGGCGAAGGGCGGTCAGCGCGGCCCAACCTGCTTGCATATCTTGGATCTCGATGTAAATGCCTTTGATGCGCTTGTCTGTTTTTGCAATGTCGATCGCGCGGTTGGCTTCGTACAAACCGAGAGTGTGTTCTGGTTGAAAGAACTGCGAAGCCGAGGAGAAATCAAATTCCAGCGGGCGATGCTTCTCAACCAGTTGCCCGTGCATGCGCAGATGCAAAATTGATTTGTCTTCGACCGTGTCACTGTTGCCATGGCGGAAGCCTGCGGCCACTCCGACGCAAATGAGTACGATTATAAAACCGGCAAATGCAAGTGCCAGTAAAGTTCCGATCGCCGTTACGACGATGCCTTTAAAAAATGATTTCACGTGCCGATCTCCTTGCCGCGTGCGCGAATGAACTCAATAGCCACTGGAATAACTGAAACGAGTATGATGCCTGCGATCACCAACTGAAAATTCTTTTGCACTTGCGGTAAATTACCGAAGATTCGACCAACGGTAAGGAAAAGTGCAATCCACAGCGCCCCTCCGACACAATTGTAGCCGGCGAAATGCGAATAACTCATCCGTCCGATTCCGGCAACGAAGGGTGCATAAGTGCGAAGGATCGGAATAAAGCGCGCGAGAATAATGGTACGCCCCCCATGACGATCGTAGAATTCTTGAGTGCGCTGAAGATGACGGGGATTGAGGATTTTTGAGTTCGGATTTTTGAAAAGCCTTAAACCTAACCATCGACCCACACTATAGTTAACCGCGTCACCCAGAGCGGCTGCGGCGGTC
>JAYVND010000565.1:0-3731 GCA_043758635.1 Bdellovibrionales bacterium | reverse complement strand
GCAGCGGCACGATTTCCTTCATTTGCGACATAATCTGAAGATCGCTGAGTGTGGTGTCGGCGATGACGGCGCGATTTTTTCGCAACTGCCGTCGCCGGAGAAAATGAGAACACCAAAGCGAGAACTAAAATCAGCATCTGAATCATGAATGGGCGGCTTGAATTGTAAGCCTGCGGATTGTGCTGCATTTGCCTCCAGCGAAATTGTTTGAGCGCGGGGTTCCGAAAAATCAGAAAAACATAAACGCAGCGAGTCAGTCGACTCAAATCGACTACGCTTGAAACGGCCGGACGTGTACTACCACTCAGTTGCCTCTCGCATGCAAAATCAGAAAAATTTTAGGCAGAACCAAAGTATGATTGCGGCACTGCGCCACACTTGCGCGACACTTGCGCGACACTTGCGCCACATTTCGACGTCGCTTTTTCTAGCCGACGCTTGCAAGCGAAGTTCCGCCATGGGTGCGCAAGAGTTCGTGTTTTAAAAGTTGATGCTCTGGCTGTTTGAGCTGGGGATCTTTTTCCATGATGTCGAACGCAGCTGTTCGCGCCTCTTGCAGAAGCTTTACGTCTCGCACTAGATTTGCCATTTTAAAACCTGTCAAACCAGACTGTCTCGCGCCTAAAAATTCACCGGGGCCGCGAATTTCTAAATCTGCTTCGGCGATTTTGAAACCGTCGTTGGTTTTTTCCATAATTTCGCATCTCGCTCGCGATTCTTCCGACACCGCTCGACCCAACATCAAAACACAATAACTCTTGTGCTCGCCACGGCCGACTCGCCCGCGCAGCTGATGCAACTGCGAGAGCCCAAAACGCTCAGCGTGTTCAATCAACATCAAATTGGCATTCGGCACATCAACGCCGACCTCAATGACGGTAGTCGAAACCAAAACGTCTGCTTCACCTGCGCGGAAACGCTTCATGACATCGTCCTTCTCTTCGCCCTTCATCTTTCCGTGCAAGAGAGCAATGCGACGATGTGGAAGTTCCAGTTTGAGCTTTTCGCATTCATCGACCGCATTTTTCAAATCCATTTTTTCGCTCTCTTCAACCAGCGGATAAACGACGTAGGCTTGGCGCCCTTGCGCCAACTGTTCCTCCAAAAACTTCATGACTGCCGGGCGCTTACTTTCAAATGTGACGCGTGTGACGATTGGAGTTCGACCGGCCGGCAATTCATCGATGACTGATACATCGAGATCACCATAGACGGTCATGGCAAGCGTTCGCGGAATCGGTGTTGCGGTCATGACTAAGAAATGCGGGGCCAAACCTTTTTCTTTGAGCTGGCTTCTTTGATGCACGCCAAATCGATGCTGTTCATCGATTGTGACAAGACCTAGATTTTTAAATTCGACATCGTCTTGAATAAGCGCGTGCGTGCCGACGACGATTTGGATCATACCACCCTTAAGCATTTCGTTGGTCTGGCGGCGCTCGGCGGTTTTCATCGAACCCGTGAGCAGACCCACGGTGATGCCGAGCGGCTCTAAATGTTTTTTACAGTTCGTGTAATGTTGCTCAGCTAAAATTTCGGTCGGCACCATGATCGCACTCTGATAACCGTTTTCGATCGCAACCAGCGATGACATGATGGCCACCATCGTTTTACCACTCCCCACATCGCCTTGAACGAGACGATGCATGGGATGCGGTTTGCAAAGATCAACTATCACTTCGTTGAACGACCGATCCTGTGCGTTGGTGAGCTCAAATGGAAGCGCCGCGCGAAGACGATTGGCAAGATCGAGTTTTTTCACGAGCGCCGGAGCAGATTCGCGTTTCAAGCCCGATTTTTTGCTCGCGAGAAAAAGCTCCAGCCAAAAAAACTCTTCAAAAATCACGCGGCGGTGATAAGGAGAAGTTTGGTCGATAAAATCCGGGCCAGCATCGGGAGGTGGAAGGTGCAGTGCCTCGACGGCTTCAAACCTCCCTACGAGCGCATACTTTTTGCGCATCGATTCAGGGAGCTTTTCGAGCGGCTCGGGACCTTGCTCTTCGGGCGGCAGCTCACCGTAAGGTACGGAACGCCCACTCTTGCGAATAGATGTTGGAAACCGACCACCAACCGCGGACCGACCCATGCGAGGTTTTGCAATCGACTCACCGCCGACCACGCCACCATATCGATTTAATTTAGGAGCTGTCACCGAAGCCTCGTTGCTCGGCGCTGAGTATATTGCCTTGATCTCTTTCATCGACAATTCAACGAGCTTGCGAATCTGACGATTTGTCATGCCCTCTGATTCAGGGTAAACAGGAATTAGTTTATCTTGGTCGACCGTTTCTTCGCCCGATTCATCTTGAATATCGGGATGGCTGAATTCGAGCTGCCCACGGTAGAGCGCTACCTTTCCAATGACCCGTACCGTTTGGTTCGGTTTGAAACGATCAAAATAACCTTTGTAAGGGACTCGAAAGAACTTGCAGTGTATCTTTCCGGTACCATCGCTCACCGTCACATCATAAATTTTTCGAGTGCTCTTACCCATGTTAAATGCCGAGACTTTGAGCACCTGGGCCTTTAGCGAGACGGTCTCTTCGGGTTTCAGCGACGCGATGTTTCGGGCGGCACGGCGATCCTCGTAAGCCCGCGGGTACCATTCGAGTAAATCTTTGACAGTTTCGACGCCTTTTTTCCGAAGGACATCACCCAACTTTGGTCCCACACCTTTTATAAATTGAACTGGTGTATCGAGTTTGAGACTCATAATTTGTTGCTCCGAATCCGTTTCGACTATCGTAAAGCCGAGTCAAGTCCCAGCATTATTCATGTCCTCTTGGAGAGTCAATTTAACCGTGGCAGAATATAAGACGATGGAAAACAAAACGGACTCCAAAATGGATCAAAAAATTGTGCAAAAGATCGACCAGAAAATTGACCAAAAGATTGATCTAGCCAGCGCCCCAGTGGCGAGCCTGCTTGCGAGATATTTCAAAATTCGCGTGCGCACCATTATTCCCACTCGCCCCACCACGTTTGATGTGTTTTTGCTCATCAATGGGCGCTTCGTTCACTATCTCCGCCCTGGCGAGATCTTAAAGGACGAAAAAATCAAATCACTGGATCGCGCTGACATTTTTTATGTCCCCGAAGAGCAGCGCCCGCTCTACAAGCATTACGTCTTTGAACGAATGAATGAGCCAGGGCTTGAATCGTCACAAAAAGCAATGATTCTTCGTGAAAGTTCTTTGACGTTGGCCGAAGAGATTTTCGAACAGCCGAACATCGATGAGGCACTGACCGATTCAAAAGAACTGATCACGAACTTTATCGACTTTATGGAGCAAGAACCAGCTGGCATGGCTCAGCTTATTAGTCTTTCGTCGCACGACTTCTACACTTACAATCACTCGCTCGACGTGGGTATTTATTCGCTCGGTCTGGCACAAGCCGTTGGTTACTCACCGGCAGATCTGCTTGAGCTTGGTCGCGGCGCTCTTTTCCACGACATAGGCAAACGCAATGTTCATGTGGATATCATTTGTAAACAAGGTCCATTGAGTGACACCGAATGGGCGCAGATGCAGAAGCATCCTCAGTTTGGCCTCAAAATCTTGACTGAGTACGCTTGTTCAGAAGCGATGAAGGCATGCTGCTTTGAACACCACGAGAGTTTTTTAGGAAATGGCTATCCGCAACAGTTGACGGGACCTGAGATTCACCCGATGGCGCGGATTGTTGCCCTCACCGACACGTTTGATGCGTTGACGACGAAACGCTCGTAC
>JAYVND010000564.1:0-3733 GCA_043758635.1 Bdellovibrionales bacterium | reverse complement strand
CTTCGATGCAATGACGGCGACTCGAGTCTACCGAAGTGGTTTACCGGCCGAAGTTGCTTACAAAGAGCTTAAAGAATTTTCGGGGCGCCAGTTCGATCCGCAGCTCGTGAAGATTTTTTTGCAGGCGCAGCCCACCTGGTCACCAAACGACTTCCGGGTTTTCGAAGAGATGAATGTCCAAGTTTTAAAAATCGCGGCCTAAGTGCAAAGCTTTAACTAAGCATAAACTCACCCGAGGAATTTCGGCAAACTGCGCCGTTGATCCAGATTCGCATTTCGCATCGTTTTCTTGATGCACCCTCTTACATCAAAGATTTGGCGCTCTCTTTGATTCGCCTTGAAACTTGAGCATCTCCAGAAAAACTCTCCATCGAACGCCCCAGCTTTCTGTATTGGCGCGATAAATCCAAATAACACGAAGTTCGAACACTCGTCGGGTACTGCTCGTTGACTACGCAAACTTCGTAAAATGCGATAGCTTCTTTTGCAAGCTCCGGATGTGCCTCAAGCGCGTCGGCCACTCGGCCTAGCGCAAGGCCCGCGTCCTGTATTTCAACCGGAGTCTCGTGCAACTGCGAATCGGAGAGTCCTCGCAGATGCTTGATGGAAGGAATCGAGGCTTTCGCTTCGACAATGACTTTTTGAAAGGCCGCCTGATCGTCGAAATTCGCAAGAGGTGTGTGCCGATCAATGCTCGCTGTAGCGGCCGCACTGACTTGGTCCGATGCAAAACCAGGGGTGGAGCCGGGAGTGGAACTCAAGCGAGGTGCAAGGCCCGTCGCTGGGCTGGGTCCCTCATTTAAACCTGGCGAATTCTCAATCTGTTCAAGCACTGGAGCTTGGTCAGAACCATTGGAGGCAGCTTGAGTTGCAGCTGCGATTGCCTGTCGTTTGATTTTAATTTTATCGCTCTGGTGAGAGAATTTTAAGTAAAAGCCAATCACGAAGAGAGCGACACAGATTCCGATAACAGTGAGTGAGGACTTGGATTGCTTCATGGGTTGCTCTGTAGGTTGCTCATGGCTCTTCTATAACTCTTCTTCTATAGCTGCTCCGTAGCTGTTCTGCGGCGGCACTAGAAGTAAGTAAGAAAAGTTGGAAGTGGAAGCTGGAGTGTACCTGCCAATGGACAATCAAATCAATTGCTACGTTGTCCTTCGGGCTGCGCGTCCCAATCTTTTCCGACCGGAGTTTGACTGTCAGAGTAAGGACTATCGCTCGCATCCACGATCACTCGTTGAGAGACGTCGAAATAAATCGTCTCGAGAAAATGTTTCGAAAGTGAAGTGCAACCGACGCAACTTTGCATCATCGTCTTCATCAGGCTTGCGCCCACCGTATAGGCGCCGTTTGCCGCCGAATCGCAGGCGTACTTTCCGTGCAAATCATGACTTTCTGGGCATCGTGAGTGCAAGAAGCCAAGCGTCTCGCCGTTGCCGTCGCTGTGACGAGCTTCGTGGAAGAGCGTGCTCACGCGAAAAATATCGAGAGCGACGTTTTGAATCTTTGTACCAAAATCATGAAAAAGCCCGGGCCCTATTTGCAGAAGTCCCGTGCGCGGAGACGTGAGAGGAACTGGATTTCCCCGGTCGAAATTGACCTGAATAAGAGTCGGGTTGGTTGCCGTCTTACCAAGCAAATAAAGACTCGTTCCGATATTTGACATCACCACTTGGGCGTGTGTGGAAGTGCTCGATCCGCTCGCGAGGCGTGCCGAGTTGAGAAGAGGACGGTCCACATTGCCACCCTGGGTGAGGGCCGTCCATTCTGGTGGAACCTGGTACGGCTGCGGATAGTTAAATGACCGCGAACTTTTCGAAATGTACGGGTATTTCAGTTGAAAGTCTGAATCAACCACGTACTTCACTCGAGCCTCAAGCCATAACTGGAGAACAGCGGGATCGAGCGAAGAGACTTGCATGATAGTCCGCAAACGGTAGGCATCATCAGACGAGTTGGATGGCGAATTCACGTAGAGACTCGAGATAGATTCGTTCATCGCATCGGACTGATTCGTTGGAATCACAGAGCGATAGATCATTTTGTTGGCGACAATTGGAATCTCAATATCCGGCTGCGGCAGCCCGTCGCTGTGAAACATTCCCTGGTCGTCGTCGCCGCCATTTTGAGATTTGTCGGTGCTCAGTTTCACGCAACCCGTGACTGCAATCAGGACAAGAAAAGAGCACAACAAAACGTGAATCGATTTTTTCATTTCAAACGAGACGCCGTTGCTGTCGAAGTGGGTTGAAGCTTTGTGCCAGTTGCGAGGTTGGTTCAGATGCTGGTTCAGAAGTTGGTTTAAATCGCGCTTCATTTTTTTGATCATGGATCCATTCACCTTTAAAAAAACTTTTACCAATTACTTATATGTACAACAAGAACTCGGAATGCCCGCAAAGCTGTCCATCAAGTTCCCGGTTCGGGCCCGAGGTCCCGGCGTCAGGCCTGCATCGAACTCGTTTTCGCGCCGTCACAACTGCCCAAACTTTCGCCAGGCTTGAAATCGTTGCTTGGTCACTAACACGGCTGGCTTCAATTACGCAATAGCATAGCAAAACAGGGACCGGCCGTGGAGGCCAACGAGTTGGCAAATGGCGATGGCATTTGCGGACCGATGAAAAATCGTGTTGAAAGTTCACACAGGGCGCCGCGAGAAACGGCCCTGTTGGAACCAGGAACTCGGTTACTGGCTGACCGGTATTGGTGAAAGGCTGCTCGTGTTGGTGCCGTTTCCTAGCTGTCCATTCGTATTGCCGCCCCAACACTTGGCAATTCCGGAGCTGGTCAATCCGCAAGAATGCGCACTGCCGAGTGAGATGTGCAGATACTGCACTCCCGTATCGACTGCGATTGGAGTCGTGCGAGTTGTCGTGGTGCCATCGCCGACCGCACCCGAGTAGTTAGGACCCCAACATTTCAGATTACCGGAGACCGCAAGCCCGCAGGTGTCTCCACTTCCGACGGCAACTGACTGGTAGCTGACGCCCGGATCAATCGCCAATGGGGAACTCTGTGCAGAGCTAAAGGCTCCAGTGCCGAGCTGACCCGTTCCCCAACATTTGAGAGCGTTCATTGCTGTCACTCCGCACGTGACGGCGTAACCGGCGGAGACTTTTGAATAACTTGTGCCGGCGTCGATCACTACAGGCGATAACTTGTTGATCATTGTGCCGTCGCCCAGTTGCCCGTATGAACTATTACTACCCCAGCACTTCAGTGCGCCGGCGAGAGTGATTCCGCAGGTGTGGACGTCACCTGCCGAAACAAATTGGTAAGAAGTTCCGGAATCTATGACGGTCGGTAGCAGTCGCGAGGTCGTCGTACCGTCTCCAAGCTCTCCAAAACCGTTACTGCCCCAACATTTCAGTACGTGTGCGTTCGTGATCCCGCAAGTGTGGCCAGCGCTCCCGTTTCCACCGCTCGCTACCGAAAGATAGTTTGTCGTGCTGTCGATAGAGACCGGCGCGGCTCGATTGAGAATCGTGCCGTCGCCAAGTTCACCGTATGAATTAGAACCCCAGCATTTAAGTGCACCAGCATTCGTTATACCGCAGGTGTGCGAGTAACCGCCATTGTTGCCAAAAGCAACCGACTGATAGCTCACTCCAGCATCGACAACGGTCGGTAGCGATCGGTTGTTCGTGTCTCCGACTCCGAGTTCGCCCGATTCATTTCCACCCCAGCATCTTAATGCTCCGCCAAAACTGATCCCGCAACTTGAGGCTGCTCC
>JAYVND010000563.1:0-3736 GCA_043758635.1 Bdellovibrionales bacterium | reverse complement strand
TATAGTGGTGATCGACACTTTTATGACGGTCGGATATTGGACGCCAAAATAAATTTTGATTGCTTCTCACCGAACTTGCAGTTACCTGTTAGCGAAACGAGTAAAACCAATTGGGAGGGACATAAGATGGATGATGATCCCGGCACGAACCAAAACTTGACTGCTCGTATTCATTTTCACGCATCTTCTTCAGCTAGCTTTTAGCTGTCAGCGCACGCCTCCAAGACGCCCTCGTCTTGAGGAAACATTTTTCAGTGCAGCAGAAAATTTTCTGAACATTTTCACCGCAATTTTAAGAAATCACAAAATTTAGAATTACAGGGCCATATGCGAAACAACGCTCAATTTTTATTTGTGCCTGGCTTATTGATCACAGCTTTATTAAGCGCATCTGCCTCTTTTGCGACCGAAGCGATCCGAACCGAGCCGGAAGGCAGCAGTGAATTCGGACTCATGAATGAGCTTTCAGCTCGAGGTCTGCATGACCTTCACGACGAGAGTTGGAACTTTTACGGTCAATTCACTTATATGCAGTTTTGGAAGCCCGCTTTTCACGCGAGCTATACAAATCTGAATGGAAGCAACTCATCTCTGAAGCCAAATGCCGAAGACAGCTTCACCCAGACATTCACCCTCTTCACCGGATTCAAAACTTGGAGCGGCGGCGAATTCTATTTTGTGCCGGAGGTGATCGTCGAAAAAACTCTCTCTGAGCTGAAAGGAATCGGCGGCGCCACCGAAAACTTTGAACTCCAAAAAACTGGTGGTCCAGCTCCCCAGTTCTATCGTTCGCGCCTATTCTTACGCCAAACATTTGGTTTTGGCGGAGAAAGGGTTGATTTGCCGTCTGCACAGATGCAATTAGGACATAAAGTTGACGGCCGCCGTCTTGTCGCGACAGTCGGAAACTTTAGTCAGCTGGATGTTTTTGATAAAAACAATGTGGTTGGCGATCTCCGTCGCTCATTTTTTGACGAAGCTTTTATGACTCATTCCTCTTATGATTTTCCAGCCGACGCCCGGGGCTATTCGATTGGCGCTGCTGCCGAATTCTACTGGGATCAGTGGGTAGTGAGATTCGCGCGATTAATGCCACCAAAAAATCCGAATGAGCAATCGCTGGATTCAAGGTTCTTCATCTACTACGGCGACACACTTGAGCTCGAGCACAACCATTCGCTTTTTGGCCAACCTGGTACAGCGAGGGTACTTGCATTTCGCAATTCAGATTTCATGGGAAAATTCGCTGACGCCATTGCGGCGTACAACAGAGACCCTGCAAATAACAACGCTGCCAACTGCAGTAACCAGTACAACTATGGTTCGCAAAACGCCTCTGCACCCGACCTCTGCTGGAGCCGCAAGCGCAATAATAAAATGGGTATAGGCCTCAATCTTGAGCAAAACGTCAATTCTGATATCGGCGTCTTTTTAAGAGCCATGTACACGGATGGAAAAGAAGAAGTGGATGCCTACGACTCATCAGATGAGTCGTTAACAGCTGGCGCCATCGTGAAAGGAACAAGGTGGCATCGACCTAAAGATAGCATGGGTGTCGGACTCGGAATCAGCATGATCTCGGCCGTACATGCTCAATATCTCGGCATGGGTGGAGTCGACGGATTTATTGGTGAAGGCAGCCTTCGCAAGACAAGCGAAGATTTAGCGGAGTTCTTCTACAGCATGAGTGTCCTCAAGGCACTTTGGGTCTCGGCGGATTTTCAAAGGATCTGGAATCCTGCTTACAATGCTGACCGCGGACCGGTGAATTTATTTGGTGGGAGAATCCATGCGGAATTCTAAAATGCACTCAACTGTTTTCGTTACTGCACTCTTATTTTCATCTGCATTTGCCTTAGAGGTCGGCGCTCAGGAACAAGCCAAGGGATTTGCACTGAATCGACTCTATCTTTCGGCTCCGGGAGGCGGATGGTTCGTCATGGACGATCTCTCAATGGATGGAAAGCTTGGCGGCACGGTTAGCTTTACTTTCGACCATGCCCACAATCCATTGGTTGTTCGCTCGGCTGACGGCACGCGCTCGGTGTCAGTTGTTTCAGAAGAGCAAATTGCCGACGTGGGCCTGTCGGTAACGTCTGGCCCGTTCCGGGTTTACGTCAATCTGTCCGGACCAACTTACATGAGAGGCAATTCTGACGTGATTGACGGGCGAAGTTTTGCCGGACCTAGAGTTGATCTGGGCACTGAGCCAGACACAATCACCGACATGCGCTTCGGCATGGACGCGCGACTGATTGGAGAATCCAAAAGTGCGTTCAGCCTGGGCGTCGGAGCTCAGGTCTTTGTACCGAGTGGCAATCAATCTGATTACGTCAGTGACGGAAAATACCGAGCCATGCTCCGGTTGCTCGCCGCCGGTGAAGCTAGCGGATTCGTCTACTCTGGACAGACAGGAGTGCACCTTCGCAAAGCTCAAGACGACACGCCTGGGGACCCCGTCGGCAGCGAATATTTATTTGGTTTGGCGGGTGGAAAAAGATTCAGTCTTTCGCCTTCAACCCTTATGACCATCGGTCCTGAGATTTACGGAGCGACCGCCATTCACTCTTTTTTGAAACCCGAGGCTACCGATCTGGAATGGTTGCTCACAAGTCGGATCACAACAGTTGAGAATATCGATCGGCAGTGGACCGTGAGGCTCGGAGCTGGGTCTGGTTTTGCCCCTCGCTTTGGTGCACCCGAGTTGCGAGCCGTCTTGGGCATAGAGCTGTCAGGTTCTGCGAACTGATTCACTCTAGACCCGAGCCAATCCGCTCAATAAATTCGTTCACAGCCCATCGACTATAACGAGCAGAGTATACCCCACACAGTATGCACGTCTCAAAATCGACGCTCGCGGGAATCAACGCTTGTAATTTGTTACTTACGGATTTATGGTTAGGGAAATAAGAATATTGATACCCGGTATGGTATCTGCCTAATCCTACCTTTTGACCTGAAAGGAGACAGCAAATGGACGACGACCCTGCGGGCGCGCTTTGCTTTTCTCTTTTAACAGGCATTCATGTAGCTCGGTAAGAGCGCTCCTGTTGATTTGAAAACCTCGCCCCTCTTTTTAGCGAAATAACAATTCGTGGATACCTGTCTCACGCAGTGGAATGGCCTCTCAGGGAGGTCATTGCCCTTAAGTGCGATGAGGATCCTCTCAACGAGGTTTAAAATGCAAACATTGCATAAAGAGTGCATCAGTTTAAGAGGTCAATTGAGAGTTCAAGGTTCAGATGTCGTCTGGGCACTGCAAAGGTCACTAGACCGTGGATCTAGCAATCGCACGCCAAAGTATGATCTCGTCAAACCAGTGGCCGAGTGTGTGCTGGCTCGATATTTTGAGATTCGTGAACAGTCCACTTCCATGCTTTGTCTGCAGGCGCCGAAGGCTAGCGACTTTCGCCTGGCGGTTGCCGCTTTAAAGCTCAACGAAATCTTGTTGAGCTTAGGGAAAGACGCGCTTTCGCTCAGCAAAAGTGAAATCGTGATCGAAGACGATGAAGGTTGCGTGAATCAAATCGCGTGCATGCTCAATGATCTTCTCCGCACCTTCCTCTCAGCCATTTCAGAGCTGAGTGCAGAAAAAGCGCGCCACGTAATAGAGAGGCAGTCCGACATTGTCGAACTTTGCCAGGCCTGGAAATTCAAAGGACCCGCTCAAGCGCGAGTACGGTCGATACCGCCAACCTTCGTCAACGATCTCCCTACCTTTTTCCGAAAGGTGAAG
>JAYVND010000562.1:0-3736 GCA_043758635.1 Bdellovibrionales bacterium | reverse complement strand
AAACTCCTGGTCGGGAGCAGCCAGTTTATCAGTTTGATCAAGGTCTTCGCGCAGCTCATTCATTTCGGCAAAGCTGTCTTTCTCAATTGGCACTGCCGCTCGCATGCCTTTGTCACGGCGCCGATCGTGAGCGGGCATCGTGGGATTCACGAGCACTGGCTCCTGAATGTTACGGCGATCATTTTCGCTCGCTGGCATTTGGTACCCCTTCGGTCGAATTCATTTTCTCATTGAAATTGAGAGGTTCGTGAGGGCCCACATAGCGCTTCGCTCCAGGCGCAAGCGGCGGGTTTAACTTATCATCAGAGAATGTCTCGGGAAGATAACCACCGTTGCTGCTCTCACGACCTCGATCAATTTCCTTTTCAGAATCGAAACCTGCTTTGACCGATTTGTCATCAGGGAGATGCGCTTCTGGCTGCGCCCGTGGGGACTGCACTGGATGTGACTGGTATGGTTTTGAAATCTTACTAGGAGACATTGCGCCCCTCCTTTACAGAATAAAGAGTAGGCCGTTCTTAATTTTAAGACTTGAAGAAAGGATCAAACAAATTTGTGATCCTCAACATACCGATAACACAATTGCGGAGCCTACGAGGCTAAGTTTCTCATCGGTTTCGTGATCGTTTTCTGGCCGACGAGGGCCTGCGTCGCCTTGACTGGAATCTGGAATTTAAAGCGCGTCCCATAACCTAGTTTTGACTGCAATGCCAATCCTCCACCCAACTTTTCAATCATTGCTTTTACGGCATCGAGTCCGACGCCGCGACCTGAAATTTCATCTGCTCTTGTTCGTGTCGTGAAGCTCGGCAAAAAAATCAGACTCAACGCCTGTTGCAGAGTTGCATTCTCGGCTTGGTCATCGGTCCACAAGCCTTTTCGTACGGCAGAAAGTTTAAGCTTTTCGACGTCAATGCCGCGGCCATCGTCACTCATACTGAGTTCCAGCTGGTGTTCACGACCTGGCAGTTCGGTGAGTTTCGCGTAAATAGAAATTGTGCCAAGCTCAGTTTTTCCGACGGCTTTCCTCTCCCACTTTGGTTCGATACCGTGATCAATCGCATTTCGAATGAGATGGCCGACAATGATATCAACCTCAGCGCCTATTTCCGGAGGTAAGTGAACTCGACTGACATTTAGATGTAATTCGATCGCCTTCTCATTGCTTTCAAAGCCGGGATCCTCGGCACCGATGATTCTAAGAGTGTCCGCGCGCGTGACAGTCATATTGGCAATCGTTTTCACGTAGGTGCGATACTTCGAAAGAATTTCACTTAACTCAACGCTTTTAAAAGTTTCAAGAAGTGTGGTGAGCTCCCCATCGTCAATTCGCGCGGCAAGTTCTGTGAGCTGTTCAATTTTTTCTTTTGAGAGTCGAACATTCTCTTCTTCGGGCGATGTTTTCAAAATTTTCGAGAGTTGGTCCATCTGCTCAGTCAGCAAAGTGTGACAACGCAACCAAAGGCCGTCAAATTCGGCATTGATGAGACCTGCTTCAAGATAACTTTCTAGGGCGTGGATCTCTTCGGCAGCTTCTAGAAATCCGAGAACCGACAGCGAGCCTTTGAATCCGTGGAGCAACCGCTTAAAATAATCCGACGGCGCTGCATCTCTTTCGGTCGACGCGAGGTGTGCTATTTCTATGACTTGGCGTTCAAACTCCATTCGGCAACGATTGAATCCCAGAGTTGTGAGATTGAGGATTCTCGCGACATGATTTTCCTGCGCGACCCGCTGACGTTGCGCCATCACTTCGCTTGAGATGTTTTGGACCATAACAATGATCCGTTCGAGCTCATCGTTGTACCCTCGTTGTGCACGGTAGTGAAAACGCAGATGCATAGTTTCGCGGCCGAGCGGCAATTCCACGTTGGCCGGAAGAAGTTCGAAAATTGTTTCTGGATCGGCTTGAGTTTTCGCCGACCAGATCAGCGCGAGTAGCTTATTAATTTTGTCGTGGTCTTCTTTGAGATAGCGGACAAAAAAAGCCGTGATGTCTGGAGTTGTCTTAAAGTCTTTAAACCAAATCGACGTGGGAGCAGAACTCTCTTTTGAAAG
This sequence comes from Bdellovibrionales bacterium, assembly GCA_043758635.1. GTDB lineage: Bacteria > Bdellovibrionota > Bdellovibrionia > Bdellovibrionales > JAMPXM01 > JAYVND01. The sequence continues at coordinate 1,678 of JAYVND010000562.1, read as the reverse complement.
CGCGCCTGCACGGTCGAAGAAGAAGACTGCCTCAGGAATGGCGCCAAGGATTGACGCGAGATTGCGATCTTTGACTTCGATTCGGTCGATCATGATATTAAATGAGTGCGAGAGAAGACCGAATTCATCATTGGTTTTTATTTCGGCACGGCGAAAAAGTTTGCCTTTGGCTATTTCGCCGCACACCTCTGTCAAAATTTTAAGCGGCGGAAGTGCAGTCGTGAGAAGTATCAGCACAACTCCAAAGATCAAACCAGCGGTGCAGACGATCAATGAAAAAATATTTTGACGGACGTCCATCGAAGTTTTGTGTGCTTCTTCACGATAACTCTGTCCCAGTTCGGTTGATTCAAGAGAGATCATCGTAAGTATATTGTAGATCTCGACGCGCTGGCTAAGTGAATTCCACTCAGCAATCAGTGGGTCACGTGGAATTCCAGTGGCTGCATTGTTTAGTTTGCTGAATCGCGTTTGCAGCAGTTCGATCTTGCTTATCGCCAACCGGAGGCGAGTCTGGATATCTTCACGTAACTCGCGAGCCTGTACAATTTGGATATCTGCTTTTGCCGAGTCCGCGAATTGTCCCGCGAGTTCGGTGTGATATTTCCGGTAGTTCGGGAGTGAGGTTCTCAACGCCTCGGTCGCTTCTTGATCAAAGCGTGAGAAATCAAATTTTGCTTTTTCGGTCGAGGTCGAAACCGTCATCGCATTGTCGACGGTGAATTGAACCATCGAAGAAAGATTGCGAACGGTCTGCAGACAGTAAAGGCCGTAGATCGTGGAGAAGACCAATATCAAAAATGAACCGATCATCAGTTTATGGCGAAACCAGAGATTTAGTTTTGGAGTTGACTGGCCCACGCTTTATGAAACCCTTCGCTCGATCTAGACGCCTGAACGACAATTCGTAAATGAGAGGTCCGAAAATTCCTGAGACCTCTGACTATGTGGCCTCAGGTAACCACCCCCGTTTTTCCGAGGATAAGTTTCCCCCCCAAACCATCGGTTTTTTTGACTAATAACTCAACCCGGTTGCATTCAAAATCGGCCTCGGGGAGAATAATTCTATGTCAATAAATCACGCGTACGATGTCTGGCTCGACCAGGTCGAGGTTCAACTTCCAAACTCCAGAAGTTTATTTCAAATTTCGGACTGGAAAATTGCTCATGGTAGCCATGTGCTAGTTCAAGGTCCCAGTGGCAGTGGAAAAACAACTCTGCTTCATTTGATCGCTGGTCTTTTTAGACCGCAGCTTGGCAATGTGCATATCGGCTCTATAAACTTAGCGAGTTTAAGTGAGGGAGCTCGCTGCGACCTTCGTCGAGAGAGCATAGGGGTGGTTTTTCAAAAGCTGAATCTTTTAAGTCAGCTGACAGTCAGTGAGAACATTCAACTCGTTCTTAAACCTGAAGAAAATGCCAAATCGAAAACAACGGACGAGAGATTGCGGTCTTCGTTGAAGCGAGTTCGAATGCTCGAGAAAATCGCCGATCGTTGTTCGCATTTAAGTTTAGGGGAGCAACAGCGCGTCGCAGTTGCTCGAGTTTTAGCGCAAGCTCCGCAGATCATTCTTGCAGATGAGCCCACGTCGAGTCTAGATGCGCCGAATGCGTGCTTCGTGATAGAGGCGTTGAAAGAAGCTGCAATCGGCAGGACTTTGATCGTCGTCAGCCATGA
>JAYVND010000561.1:0-3756 GCA_043758635.1 Bdellovibrionales bacterium | reverse complement strand
GGTCGGTACCTAGATTCGTGCCTTGATTCATGCCCTGTTTTGCCTTTGATCGATCGGACTGTCACGTCGAGTTTTAGACTTTGGGCATGGAGAATTTGCGTCATTTGTTAGCACTCTGAACAGAAAAGTTTTCGATCTCGACTTGAGAGAAACATACGTCGAAACCGATACGTCTAGCAGATGACCACTAAGAAACATGGCTTTCGAGTCCTTATCGCTGACGACGAATCGATCCTTTCGGAAACGCTTTGCCGTTATCTCGATAGCAATGGTCTCTACACTCATCACGTCTCGAGTGGGCTTCAAGCTCGCCGTATCATTCGCAAGTGGAAACCTGACGTGGTTCTCTGCGACTTGATGCTCCCCGATCTCAATGCCATGCAGCTTTTGACCGAACTTCACGCAGATGGTGAAATCGGCCCTGATAAAACTCGTTTCATCGTATTTTCTGGCCACAACAATCAAAAGAACGTGGCTGAGGCAATGCGCCTGGGTGCTACCGATTTTTTAGTGAAGCCTTTGAAACATGAAGAGATTCTGTCTCGACTTGTTTTGCTGCTGCAGCCGCAAAGAACCGTGCCTGAGATGCCGCTGGAATCACCGTCCCTGCTGAACATGGATGAGAAGACAGATCCGAAGGCACTCTATTTTTTGCATTTAACAGATTTAACGCTGCGGGAAGCGCTTCGTGGTGGTCCATGCCGCGATGTTCTCTACAATCTCTCGTCGATGCTCGATCTTGCAATGATGGCCGCACGGGTATCTTTTATTGCTTGTGATTTGGGGCGACGCAAAGGGCGCGTGGTTGCGTCGAGTGACCAGCCGGGATTAAAACCAATTGAAATTTCGCTCAATAAATATCCCGAAATTTTATACGTCATGCGCCACAATCGCCTGCTTGCTCTGGATAACTTGGACTCAGATCCAACGATGCATCTCATTGCGCAGCAGCATAAGCAAATTCAGTTTAATTCACTGATTGTCTGCCCAATCATGGTCGAAGAAACTCTCTGGGGCGTCTTCTCTGTTCGATTGCCGCCTGAAAAACAGACACTCACCGATGCAGAGATTCGTTACGCGCAATTGGTCGCTCATATTGGGGGTCTCCTTTTAAAATCTGACCCAAGCATGATGCAGCTTGCCGCATTCGCATCTTAAGGCGAAGCACGGCTCACATCCACACTTCTTCCCTTCAGACCCGATTGATGACGGATTGGCGCCAGGTTGTCGTCAGTTTGGTCTCAATCCGTCAAAACTCCGCAAGAAGCGCCTTCTGCCGCCATAAAAATCCCATAAAGTGGTGGACGCTGGCTCGAGACTCCATCTATATTGGCCGTTCTGTTTTGCAAGTTAACCAGCTTGTAGCCGGTCCGACATGGGTTCTCGCCCGTGTCAGCTCATGATTTCATGATTTCGTTAGATTGTTTTAAGGTCTGCAATTTGAGACCGCTTTTGGAGGACTTCCCCACATGATGAATGTCGTTGCTATCGTTCACTTGCTTTTTTGCATCTCGTTGATTGCGCTTGTGCTTTTGCAAGATCCAAAAAGCTCTGGTGGCGGCATGTTCGGTGGCAGCGGAGGCGGAGCGAACACACTCCTCGGCGCAACCGGCGCCGCTTCTTTCCTTGAAAAACTCACTCGCTACTCGGCAGTGTTTTTCGGAGTGACGTGCATGATTCTGACGTTGATGTCACGTCCGGAGCAAGGTTCGGTTCTTGACTCCACCCCCGCAAAGGCCTCGACGAACACTCCTGTCAATGCAGCGGGACCCGCTGGTCCATTGACAGCGGCGTCACCTGCACCGGCTGGGACGACTGGTCCTGGCGCGACTGGTCCTAGTGCGACGACTCCCGCACCAACCGGCGCAGCCGTTCCAAATGCTCCGGCAAACGGTGCTGTTTCTGCTCCGGTACAAGCACCAGCTGCTGCTGGCTCGCCAGCAAAGTGATATTGAGCGAGGTGTCAAGAGCTCCAGAGCTCGTGCCGGTGAAAGTTTCGACGACGTCGACTTACTTATCCCGCCCGTGCTCGATATCGTGCACGACTTCATGCTCGGAACAGTGCACGACGTCGTGCTCGAAACAGCGCTCCACGTTTTCTACGACTGCGCTTTTCACCTCTCTGATTTTGAATATTGCGATTACCGTAGCGCTCTCTTTGCAATCAACGCTCGCTGGTGCGGCGGCTGGATCTGTTGACGGAACTCAAATTGGCCAGCTGGTGAACTTAAGCGGTGACGTCAAAGTTCGCATGCCACGGCAAGTGCGCTACAAAAAGGCGGGGGATTCGACCCCATTCTTCGTGCAGGAAATGCTCGCCACTCACGGCGCTAAATCAGAAGCTTCGCTCTCGCTTGAGTCCGGAGCCGTGATTCATCTTTTAGGCAACGCTCGCATCGTTGCCGAAGTGGATTCAAACCATGACAACTCTTTAATCTTTACAATTTTGAATGGCGTCGTTGAGTTGAAAAAAGCGGCAGTAAAAGCCAAGCTTCATTTTTTCCGCGATGGGCGCGAAATCGAGATCAAAGTAGGCCAATCGGCTTCGCTCGTACCAGTGGTCGGTCGACGCTCACGTCACGAGTCCGCCGGAAATGCCTCAGCCGTCGTTGCCACAACAGCTGAGGAAATTCATCCGGCTCGTCCGGCAGCGGTTGAGACTCAGGTCAGCGGCGCAAGTTCAAGTTCCGGTTCAAGTTCCGGCTCAAATTCTCAAACAGGGTCGACGGTTGCAGTCCTGCCCTCGAGCCCTAGCGGTAACTCGAACGAGAAAACTGCAATCCCTGCGGCCGGCGAGAAAAGTTCGCGTCTCACTCTAGGCAACGATGACATCAGCAAACAAATCAAATCTCAGATGTCCTTCTTCCAGCGCTGTTACCTGAATTATCTCGGTCGCACGACCGGAGACTCAGGTCGCACGACCGGAGGATCAGCAGCCGGTGGAGCTTCTGGTGTGGACAATTCGACTCTAAATTTGGTTGGAGCGAAGTCTCTGCCACCTGGAACAGGACCCAATGGCGGGCAGGTTGTGGTGCTTGGCTTCACGATTCAGAACACGGGCCGTGTCACGCAAGCTCACGTGGTACGCGCGGATCTCGCCGACGTCACTTTGCAGAAATGTCTGACCGAAGTTCTCGGGCGTACATCATTTCGCTCATTCGCGGGCGATGAAATTGAAGTGAGTGAATACCCTATTGTTCTTCAGTGAGTCGATCGGTGGCCCAACGGGCGCATCGCCTTCTTTGTAAACCAGCATGCTGACCGCCCATGCGATTGCTACAAAGTCTCAACTCGGCGTCTGTTTGATAAATCCAGCAAAGCGATCGATCACCTGGAAGCCCAAGGCTTCATAAAGCTTCAGTCCGGCCGGCGAAGAGGCTGAAACTTCCAAAGCAATGCGTGCGACCTTCTCGACAAGAAGCGCATCGACAGCTTGGCGTAACAAAATCCCAGCGAATCCTTTGCGGCGATGGGTGCTCATCACGCCGAGCGAATCCACTCGCCCCAGAGTTGAATCCTTCTCGTCTCGTCGAATCGTCACAAAACCAACTAATTTGGCGTTTTCAAAAAGTAAAAGGGGCGGCACAGCTCGCGCCATTGTGGCCTTTAAAAAATCATGCTTTTCGGGGATCACCGCATCTGCGTTTTTAGAGTAGGCTTCGCGCATGAGCGCATAATAAGAATCAAAATTATCCAAACGCAGAGGCTCGAGTCTCACGCCCGTGGGCAGTGGAATCACTTGGCGCTCGGGCGAGC
>JAYVND010000560.1:0-3759 GCA_043758635.1 Bdellovibrionales bacterium | reverse complement strand
GTCATCGCCGAGACGTTCGCCTCGTACGCGCGAGTGGCCTGAATCATATTCGCCATTTCTTCCATTAAATTAATATTAGGGTAACCGACATAACCCTCTTCATTGGCTTCGGGCGAGTCCGGTTCGTATTTCATGAGAGGAGCTTTGGTGTCAGAGATGACGTCGGTTACCTGCACCCGAGCCACGTCTTTTTGCGGGGAACTCGTAAGAATATCACCGAAGCTTTTGCCTTCTGGCATCGACTCGAACACCACATCTTTGCGACGGTAGGCCCCGCCCTCGGGCGTGCGAGTCGTATTGATATTTGCGATGTTCGAAGAGATCGTGTTCATGCGCATGCGCTGAGCGGCCATACCGCTAGAGCTCACTCGCATTCCGGTTAATATCTCCATTATCTACCGCCGTCGGTCGCGGCATACTTCAACGCTGCCATCTTTTTATTGATCAACTGAATCGCGGCTTTGTACATAATGCTGTTGTCCGCGAGTGTTGCCATCTCTTGATCCACGTTCACTGTGTTTCCATCGTTGTTCGTCTCGCCATCTGGATTGTCATAAACATCCGCCTTAATAGCAGACAACGCGCCGGGCCCCGTCGGGTAATGAGCGGCGTTCTCGCCATTCATTTTTCCCACGTCCTCGACCGTGAGCGCGCGATTCAGGGCCTCTTCGAAGTCGACTTTTTTTGCTTGATATCCAGGCGTTTCCGCATTGGCGATGTTAGAAGAAATGACGTTGTTACGAATCTGTCGAAAATTTACCGTCGCGCCGAGCGCTCGGGTCGTTTTATCGAAAAAATCAGCCACGACTGACCCCCTCACCGTTAGCAGGCGGTTTAACCGCGATGCCAGATTTTTCGTACTCATGTAATTTATTGCGAAGCGTGCGAATGCTGATGTCCAACATGCGCGCCGCTTGAGTGCGATTTTGGCCCGTGTGCTCAAGTGTTTTCAAAATCAACTCGCGCTCCACTTCCGAAACGGTCATGCCTGGCGAGAAGCGCTCACTCACCGACATCGGCTTGAAATCTTGAATGTGAATATCGTCTGCCGAAATAGCATTTCCGCTCTGGACATGGGTGCAAAGCAAAACAGAACGCTCGATCACATTTTCGAGTTCGCGAACATTACCTGGCCAGGTCCACTGCTTAAGTTTAATGACAGCCTCAGCCGTTAACGATTTAGGAGCACGCGAATTCATATGGGTCGCGACGTCTAAAAAGAATTTTGCCAATAGCTCAACGTCACGCGGACGTTCGCGGAGCGCCGGGATGTGCAACGGAATCACATTCAAGCGGTAATAAAGGTCTTCACGGAACAATCCTTCACGGACCATTTTTTTCAGATCGCGATTGGAAGTCGCGATCAATCGAACATTGATTTTAATGGGACGATTTGCGCCCAGGCGCTCAATTTCGCCCTCTTGAATCACTCGCAAAAGTTTCGCCTGCAATAGAAGAGGCAGCTCACTTACCTCGTCCAGTAAAAAAGTGCTGTCGTGAGCCAATTCAAATTTGCCCATTTTAGCTGAGTTCGCACCCGTGAATGCTCCGCGCTCAAAACCAAATAGTTCGCTCTCCAAAAGTTCCCCTGGGATTGCTGCACAATTGACCGCGACGAATCGCTTTTGAGCGCGCGAGCTTTTCGCGTGAATAAAACGTGCCACGACTTCTTTTCCCGTGCCGCTTTCACCGCAAATCAACACGGTCGCGCGAGACGCGGCCACATTTTCTGCTAGTCTTAAAATTTGCTGCATGCCTGCATCTGCGGTTTTTACGAACTCGCTGCCGCTCGAATTTTGGGCCGGTGGCATTGGTACATTCGAATCGGCTCTCAAATTCACGTTCTTTTTTTCCAACATCGCTTTTCCGTCCATGGAAGAAGGCGTTATCTCAACTGCTTCAATTCAAATTCTCCGCTTTCAATTCTTACTATTAGCTTTCAACTCTGCGGCTGCCGGAATACGTGAGAGATATTTTTTGTATTCGTCCTGCCACTTCGCGCTCTTCATTTGCTCAGCCGCTAACTTTTGCCAGATGTTGTCTTTTCCTGGCTTAAGTGCGGCCCAGTATTTCTCGGCCGATTTCAAATCACCATCCTGGTAATAGAGTTCGCCCACTCTGTATCTGGTACTTGCCGTCGGTCGTTTGCCTTCAAGCTCCGTCAGCATCTGCTCAAATGCGCCGATGGCTTCTTTGCGCTTTCCACGAGAGAGTAAAAAGTTCGCTCGCATTTCGAGTGCCGATGCCAAAACGTCTTCAGGTATTTCGTCACCATTTTTGTGCATCTGCACAATCACTCCGAGATGTTTATCAGCTTCAACGTAGTTTTTCTTTTGACCCAGTAAACGTGCGAGCCGCAAGCGCAAAGGACTGGTGAGCTCCGGATCGCCCTTCCAGGCTTTTATCAAATCCGTCAAAAACTTCTCGGCGCGATCCACGTCACCACGAGCTTCTGCGACCTGTGCCGAAATCTCGGCCCGTTGAATTTGTTCTGGCTGCGTCAGCTTCGCGTCGGCGCCGATTGCATGAAGATGGGTATCGGCCACCGCAAAATCATGCTCGCGAGCCGAAACCGCAGCCATCCGCAATCGAACTTGCTCTGGCAAAGGCGGCTTCTCATAAACGGAGCGTTGATCTGCATCGTGCTTTCCTTTGATCCCCGCAACTTTATCCAATACGTCTTTGTAGTCGGTCATTGCTTCGGTCGAAACACCCGCCTGATCATAAGCGCGTGCTACATCATAATCCAAATCAACTCGGTCCGCATTTTTCAACCACTTCTGATTTTGACCACTGTAGCGCTTCAACGCATCGATGAAATCACCCTTGTCGACATCCGTACGAATGGCGGAGGTCATATTATCAACAATGCGTTCGCGAACTTTTCCCCGAATTGGAGACTGCGGATATTTTTGATAGTAGCTGATCAGATCTTTTGCCGATTTGTCGTACTCACCTCGCGCCCTGTAACCATCGGCTACGAGGAGCGTCGTGAATTCATCGATTCCTGCGAGAACTGGTTTTTTCTCGAGCGGATCTGGTTTTGGTTCTTTGTCTTTTTTAACAATCACATGCGGTATTTTTGCCTCGGCTCCAGCTGCTTTTACACCTTCACCAGCAGGCTTTTTTTCGCCCTCGGCGGCGGGTTTTGCCTCTGCCGCTGGTTTTGCCTCTGGAGCAGGCTTTGCTTCACCACCAGCCGGTGCCTCAGCCGCAATTTGTCCAGGCTCACCGCCCTTCACGGACGGATCAACCAGCACTGGTTTTCCATCGGGACCTAATTTTGGTTTAGGCTCTTTTTTTGGATGATCGGAATAATTTTCGGTGATGCTGGCTACTTCGCGCATCGCATCTCCGAGTTCTTTTGCTCTCATCTCAGGCATACGATCCGTCAGCAGTCGAATGCGCGCCACGCCCGCACCAGGTGTTGACCGATAACGAAAGTTACTTTCTAAGTATGCGCCAGCAATTCTTTTTGGGTCAGCACCAAGGATCTGCAAGATTTCACCCATACGGGTCATCGCGTAACCGCCATGCGTGTGATCCGGAAATTTCTCTAGAAATCTACGGTAATCTTCGAGTCCCTCACGGTAGCGGTGTGCAATAAAATCACTCTCGGCCGTATTGTAGTATGCGTTTGGAAAACGCTCCGCGGCGGCAGGATATTTTTTGATGGCAGCTCGATAGCTTGCAATCGCTTCATCATATTTCTTTTCACGGAAAAAAACGTCGCCTCTTCGGAAGGCCGCCTCTTCGCGA
>JAYVND010000559.1:0-3786 GCA_043758635.1 Bdellovibrionales bacterium | reverse complement strand
GGGTGGGATTCGAACCCACGTTAGGTTTGACCCTAAACACGCGTTCCAGGCGTGCGCAATCAACCACTCTGCCACCTCTCCGTGTACTGGAACTTAGAAGTGAAAGCTAACATTGGCACTTGTGACTGTCTATTGGAATCATCGCCCGTTTGAATGAGACTTACCGTCGGTGATTGACACCGACGGCTCAACTGGGGCGAGGCGAAATGCGTGAGATCGCCAGCGCAAATCCGAAAAAACCTTGTAAAGTCTGGCATTTTTTGATGTTTTGAAGACATCGATTTCGTCGTATCGGAGCCTCCTTATGCTGGATTTAAAGTTCATCCGCGAAAATTCTCAGGCCGTTCAAGATGCCGCGCGCCTCAAACGCGTGAACCTAAAAATGGATGAGCTCTTGTTGGCGGACCAAGAGCTTCTCAATCTTAAGAAGAAGACCCAAGCGCTGAATGAAGAGAAAAATGCCAACGCGAAAAAGATGAAGGGTGCAAAGCCTGAAGAGCGCGACGGCATCATTGCTCGCGGACGCGAGGTGAATCAAGAAATCGAGAATTTAAAACCCGAACTCGAAAAAGCAGAAGCACGACTTCTCGAGTTTTTATATCGTGTGCCGATGATTCCTTCACAAGACACACCCGTTGGTCCTGATGACAGCGGCAATGTACCAGTCAAAACCTGGGGCAAAAGACCTGAGTTTTCATTCAACGCCAAAGATCACGTCGAGATATTAAATCTCAATTCGTGGGCAGATCTTGAACGAATCGCAAAAGTTGCGGGCTCGCGTAGTTACGCGCTCAAAGGCGACATGGTTTTGCTTGAATGGTCGATCTTGAGATTTGCGATGGATAAATTGGCAGCAAAAGGTTTCACGCTGATCGAAGTTCCGGCAATGGCGCGCAGACAAGCATTCATCGGCACCGGCCATTTCCCGGGCGGGGAAGATCAAGTTTACTTTCTTCCCGATGACGATATCTACTTGGCCGGTACGGCCGAAGTGCCAGTGAATTCACTCCACGCCGATGAGATTTTGAGCGAAGCCGATTTGCCAATCAAGTATGGTGGGGTGTCGCCTTGCTTCCGTCGTGAAGCGGGCAGTGCGGGGCGCGACGTGCGTGGATTGATTCGGGTCCACCAGTTCAATAAAGTGGAGCAATTCATTCTTTGCAAGAATGACGACCAAGAGTCGGAGCGTTTGCACCAGCTCCTTCTCGCGACCTCTGAAGAGATTTTGCAAGATTTGGAAATGCACTATCAGGTGGTTTCGGTCTGCACGGGCGACATGGGTATTGGTAAATATAAAATGTTTGATATCGAATCGTGGGTGCCCAGCGAAAACGTGTTTCGCGAAACGCACAGCTGCTCGAATCTTCATGATTGGCAAGCACGGCGCACCAACCTTCGCTACCGAGATGCTGACGGCACGGTGAAGTTCTGCCATACACTCAACAACACAGCGATTGCGACTCCACGTGTGCTCGTGCCGTTTCTGGAGCAGCATCAGCAAGCCGATGGCTCGGTTCGCTTGCCAGAGAAGCTACGTCCTTACATGGCAGGGCGGGCTTCGATCAGCGGGCTTCAGTCGAAGTGACTTCAATTGTATCTTCAGTGCCGACTTCAATTGTATCTTCAGTGCCGACTTTATTTGTGAGAGCAGTTGTGCTGCGAGCAAAGTGATTTTGGTTGCTTGAGTGAGCGTTAAAACGAAAAACCCCTCGTTCTAACAACGAGGGGTTTTTTTGAATCACCGAGTGCTTGCTTTAAGCGCTTCGAGTTGCTTAAGGCTTCAGCTCAAAGTGGCTCGAATCCGGCACGTACCATCCGCGAGACAGCAACTGAGCATAGTGCGAAGCAGAAGTGTAGTCGTTGTAGTTCGCGCCGAAGTAGTAAGCGTTGCCACCTTTTCCGCAATCAACATCCGCCATGCTGGTTGAATTTGGAGTGGCGATTTTTCTTACCAACATAGTCAGAGCAATTTGGCTTGCGGGGCCCTGGAAATACTTCAGTCGAATATTAACAGCCGAGCTTGCAGTAAGCTGCATACCAACTTTGTCGCAACCCATATTTGATGAGTTGTAACCGTCGTTATTTAAATAATCTACCCAAGCTCCGTTGCTGTCCTTGACTTGCAAGACTGCGCCGTCATCGGAGATCAATGCAAACTGATAAGTTCCAGGAGTTTCAGTTGCCTTGCCCGTGCTGTCGTTTCCAAGTTTGTAGTAACTCGTGAGATCCAGTGCAAACCACTCGACAAGTTTATTGCCGTTATTATCCGTCACGTAGTTTCCATCTGCCGCATTGAAGCCAGTTTCGAATGAGCGAGTTGGAACAAAAACTTGTGACATATAGATCAGAGACGCGGCCCGCGTGCCGTAGTCAATGTACCCGTCTACGTGTTGGTATGTCATCGAACTACCAGCCTGATCATACGCGGCTCGCTGATTGCTGGTCATATAGTAGAGATCTGCCTTTAAGCCTTGCGCGCAGTTGATGCTCACGCCATTCAACGGATCACATACGATCAAGAGTGTCGTAATCGACTCAGAAGCGTTGGTCCGGTTGCCCGCTTTATCAGCCGCCGCAATTGAGAATGAATGGACGCCATCTACCAAATTCGTAAATTTGTGAGTGGTAGCATTCGTGCAGTCGAAAGTTTGCGATGATTTATCTTTTTGATTGTACATCGTGCACGTTGCTGTCTGAAGTCCGCTTCCTGAATCGCTAACTGCGAATGTCACATCAACCGTTTTTTGATCCGCAGAAATAACTGGAGCACCAAACGTAACTGTCGGTCCTGAAGAATCAACTAAAATTGTTTTTGAAACGCCCGTCGTCGTATTGTTGGCTGTGTAGGCCACGACCGAAACTGTGTAGTAAGCTCCATCGGTCAGCAGGCAATTTGAAGCCGAGAACGCAAGTGACGGAGAAGCCGAGTCAGGAACGTTGGTCACGCTGCATTTCGCAGTCGTTGAGCCTTGTGGGTAAATGTAAACGTCGTAATAAGATGATCCCACAGATTGACTCCACCAAACCACTGGAGTCAATGAGCCCGCCAAATATTGGTCAACCGTGGCGTCTGTCGTGCCAGTGAGACCCGTGACTCCAAGTACTTGGAACGAAGCCGGCGCCGTCACGTTCACGACCCAGTTGTACGTCTTTGGTGCCGATTGGTTGCCAGCTTTATCGTATGCGTAAACGGCAAAAGAGTGAGGGCCATTCATGAGCAATGAAGGGGTCGAATAAGTGACGTTGTTTCCGCAAGTCGCAGCGGCGCCACCATCCAATGAGCAAACCATGTGATCAACTCCGCTGCCGCCGGCTCCATCAGCTGCGGAGAGGGTAAACTGCGCAACGGCAACTGCTGCTGGATTTGCGGGACCACTCAGGATTGTAACAATCGGAGCCGTTCTATCGAAGACCCAGTCTTTTTCTACGGCAATCGAAGTATTTCCTGCGCGGTCGACAGCGCGAACCTGAAACGAGTACGAACCATCTGTTGGGCTCGTTGCCTGTGGCGTCGATGTGCAGGTTTTGAAATCATTTTGGCCCGATCCACGGCACTCGAAATGGTCAACTCCACTCACCGCATCTGTGCCATTCACGGCAAGATTTTCATTCAAGTTTTTGCTGAATCCACTAGGGTAAGTGATGAAAGTCACCGAAGGCGGTTGATTGTCATTAATAATCGCCGCGTTGATGCAAGGAAGTTCAGCCCCACCATTGGCTTTAAACTTCGCGTAGACAGTCGCGGTCGAATTTGTTTGCCCTAAATTCCACGGAAGCTCTGGCGCG
>JAYVND010000558.1:0-11624 GCA_043758635.1 Bdellovibrionales bacterium | reverse complement strand
ATCAAAGATCGGATAATCGCTCCGACCTTCGCGGCGATAACAATCGCCAACAAAATCGTCCATCACAGGCTGGCGGTCGCAACGGGAACGGCGGTCGTGGACCGAATCCATCGAGCGGCGATTCACAAAATTCGCGAAGACAAAACACTTCATCCCACGGACCAAATTCGCAAAGTGCTGAGGCAGAAAAAGTGAATGGTGAAAACGCGAGCGAATCAGAAAATGGCTCAGGAAACAGTTCAGGTTCCGGTGGTGCGCGCAGAAAAAGAAGGCGTCGCGGCGGAAAAGGTCCAGGTGGTGGCGGCGGTGGAAGTGCATCTTCGCCGCCTTCGTGATCGAGGATTCAACTACTTACACCCAAATAAACTCCGTGCAACAGGCTCTGGAAAACCTTCTTACTTTCAAACAAAAAAGTAGTTGAAGGATTTTGCGGAACCCGTAGCATCAATACTGGAGGGGCGGTGCGGGTCACGGATGACTGAGCCAAAGAAGGATACTTTGGCATCGCTCTGTTTAATGTTTCAGAAAAAAAGATTCGGTTCAAAATCATTTCTGCCAGCCGGCGCATCGATTTTCGAAATTAAAAATCACGAGTCATGAAAACGCTCATTGTGCTGAGTGCGATCGAAATATCTTCGATCGATCTCGGAAAGAGCATTTAATTTACGCACCAACTCCGCAGCGGAGTCGTAATCCAGGTCCGCAGCGGACCGTTAACTTACCAGTGTTTGCATTGAAAAAATCAATTCTTGCGGCGGAGTGACGGTCGACGTCTGAACGGATTATCCATCCGCTCGATAAGGCAATTAGACTTCGAACTCTGCGGGCCAACCGAAGATCATCATTGCGTGCGCCCACATGCCTTCCGAAGCGAGATCCGAACAATTCTCAAAATTTGAAAAATACTGCCTGATCTTCTGCGTACATTTTGCTTAGATCGGAGTCTCTCAAAAGAGGAGATTCATCAAATGATCAAGCTCGTACTGCTCCGTCATGGCGAAAGCACTTGGAATAAAGAAAATCGATTCACTGGATGGACCGACGTCGATCTTTCGGAGCAAGGCAAAGTCGAGGCGCTCGAGGCCGGCAAACTCTTAAAAGTTGAAGGCTATCAGTTTGATGTAGCTCACTCTTCGGTGCTCACGCGCGCGATCAAAACTTTATGGACCGTCCTGAACGAGCTCGATCAAGTATGGTTGCCGGTGAAGAAATCTTGGCGTTTAAACGAACGTCATTACGGCGCACTCCAAGGATTGAATAAAGCAGAAACTGCGGCGAAGCATGGCGATGAACAGGTAAAAATCTGGCGCCGGAGTTACGATGTGCCGCCACCAGCTCTGGAGGCGAGTGACGAACGTCACCCAAGTCACGACGCCCGTTACAAAGACGTGAGCCCCAAAGACTTGCCGGCAACTGAAGCATTGAAGAACACCGTAGAGCGTTTTGTGCCTTACTGGAAAGAGTCAATTGTTCCAGATCTTAAGTCAGGTAAACGAGTTTTGATTGCAGCCCACGGAAACACAATTCGAGCGCTGATTAAATTTTTGGAAGACATGCCAAACTCGGAAATCGTTGAACTGAACATCCCCACGGCGGTGCCGCTGGTTTATGAATTGACCGATGATTTGAAACCCATTCGTCGCTACTACTTGGGCAATCAAGAAGAGATCAGTGCTAAGCTCAACGCGGTCGCCAACCAAGGCAAAGCGAAGAAGTAATTTTTTTAAAAGGCGTCCCTTGCAAGGCGCCGATTTGCTCTTTGTGAGTGAGCTAATACCAATCTTATTGCCGACTCAACTCTTCGGCTCAATTGTATTTAGCGTTTGCCGATGTCTCGGCCTGACTGCGGAACCCAAAGATGACCTTACGCCACGTTCACCAAGGGGCTTCTTTGCCATCAAAGCGGATGAAGTTGCCCGATTCATTTTCAGTGGCTTCGAAAATCACTTTGAGAAGACCAGCTGCGGAATGTTCAATTGTGACCGACGCGTTTTTTCCGCCCATTTCAGTTTGTACCCACCCAGGATGTAAACAAACTGAAATGATTTCAGTTTCTTCCATGGCTAGACATTTCGTAAACATGTTGAGTGCCGTTTTGCTCATCCGGTACGCAACAGAACCTCCTGAAGTGTTGTCGGCAATCGAGCCCATCTGCGAGGAGATGTTCGCGACACGGGCTTGGCGCGATCGACGAAGCAAAGGCAAAAAGATTTGCGTCAGACGAGCGGGCCCAACCGTGTTGACGTTGAAAGACTTAAGGATCATCTCGCTCTCGAGACTTTCGAGTGATTGATCGGCATCGAGGTATATGCCGGCATTGTTGATCAAAAGATCAATGCCGCTCTCTTGCACTTGATTTCTAAAATTTAAAACTGAATCGTCGCTTGCCACGTCAAGAATTCGGATCGCCAAAGAGTCATGATTTTCTGATTCGAGTTCGCGCAATTCCGTGGCCTTCATCGGACTTCGTGCACCGGCGTAGACCTTTGCGCCTCCCGCTATCAGAAGCCGAGTCAGTTCAAGGCCAATGCCCCGGTTGGCGCCGGAGACGACACAGACCAATCCTTCAAACTTTGTGTGCTTCGGTAGATTTGAATGCTGAGATTTGCGATGAAAAGGGGTGGATCCAGCTGTTGCCATTTTGGGGCTCCCTCAAGAAGGCTTTCACTATCACCGAGTCGTGAGGGAAGTGGCAAGTCCCGATCGCATGATGTCCTCGTTGGCTTTTCGTCGTCCATTAGAATTGAGTCACCACGAGAGAATCGGCCTAATTCTTTCAGGACACGAAAAGCGCTGTCCGCGCTGTGTTTTTTAATCATCGATCCGCTAGCTGTTTTGCTGGATTCGGCGTACAAATTGAATCTTAAGACGCAACTGATGATGAAGATGAAATTGAAGCTCAAATTAAAGCTCAAACTTGTGAAAACTTTAGCAGGAGATCCCGATGCCGAAAGCGATGCTTAGATCCGCAGCCCAATCCGCGTCGAAATCTGAATCGAAATCTGTGTCGAAATCTGTGTCGAAATCGAAGCCAAAATCGAAGCCGAAAGTGAGTTCGAAATCTGGGTCGAGATCAGCCGCCGCGAATTCGCGATCGCCGATCAAGCCGCTCGCCCAGTCGCCCGCGGCAGCAACTGCGACCCGACTGGCGCCGACAGAATCTCTTGCGCTGCAGAGTCAGTCTTCATCGCCGGGAGCGGTCAGGGTTCGGCAACAAAATTTCAGAGCGCGCGAGAGTCATGAGCCCATGGGTGAGGAGCTTCTTTCTCACCGCGTGCAATTGCAACAACGCCCACGCCGCAATCGCATGACCCCGGCGGTTCGTGATCTTGTGCGCGAAACTTACCTCGCGCCTGGTGACTTGATCATGCCGATGTTTGTCACCGAGGGTAAAAAACAACGCGTGCCGATCTCATCCATGCCGGGGCAATTTCGCCTGTCGATCGACAATATCGTTGCTCTTTCCCGTGAGGCCTCGGATCTTGGCGTTGCCGGAGTCGCACTTTTTCCGGTGATGACTAGCGGAAACAAAGATCAGTTTGCGAACTCAAGCCTAAACGAAGATGGTTTGCTCCAGCGCACGATACGCGAAATTAAATTGCGCGTTCCAGGTATCTGCGTGATCACCGACGTCGCAATGGATCCATATTCGACCGATGGCCACGATGGACTTGTGGTGAACGACTCGATCGTCAATGATCCTACGCTCGAAATACTCGGGCAGATGGCGGTGGCCCAAGCCAGAGCAGGTGCGGACATCGTGGCACCATCAGACATGATGGATGGCCGAGTGGATTATCTTCGTCGCGCACTCGATGTCTCGGGCTTTGAAAACGTGGGCATTCTCTCGTACGCCGCAAAATACGCATCGGCGTTCTACGGTCCGTTTCGCGAAGCGCTCGATTCGGCTCCACGTTCGGGTGATAAAAAAACCTATCAGATGGATCCGGCGAACCGCCGTGAGGCGCTTCGCGAAGCACAACTTGATGCATCCGAAGGTGCCGACATTTTGATGGTGAAGCCAGCTCTCGCATATCTGGATGTGATCTCCGATCTCAAGCGCAGCATGAATTTGCCGATCGCGGCTTATCAGGTGAGTGGCGAGTACGCCATGATTTGCGCGGCTGCGCAGAATGGTTGGATGGATTTAGACAAAACGATGGCGGAGACGTTGATATCGATCAAGCGAGCCGGTGCCGACATGATACTCACTTATTTTGCGATCGAGATGGCTCGAAAACTCAACAGCTGAAGGAGCGTGCTTTTATTTTAAGCAGTCCAGATATTTTTAGAACTGAGCTGAATACATTTCACCCATTTTTTTGGACTTAATTCCTTCTCGGCTTCCATTTTTGCTGGTGATCTCCCAAGAAGAATTCGGCAGATTGGCTCAGCACCGAACGGCTTCGAGTTGAGCACAATTCGCGCAGACCAGGGCGGCCCGACGCGCTATCACGCGTTTCATATTTAAATAAGTAAGAAAATGATAAGGAATCATCGACGAAGGGTCTTTGAATCCGCATATTCTGTGCTATAAAGCGGCCTTGCATCATTGTTATCTAGTCTTTTAGGGCTATTGGGATCTTGGGGAGGCGCTGCGTGCACACAGAATTGAATGTGGATATCGAGAGAGTTCAAGAAGCGAAACTTAAAAAAGTTATCGTGACGGACGAAGGCGAAGATGAAGATATCGACCTCGATGCTATTCCCGACATTCTGGATCTTGGCGAAGACCAATACCCACGTTTTACGCTCGCGAAAAATAAAGCTCGATTCCTCCGGATGGTCAGCTGGTACAAGAATAAGCAAGAATGGCTTGAAGTTGCTCCCCTCAGTGGGGTGACGAAGCTCTTTAAACAGCAAACGAAAGAACTCGTTGGCATTCGCTCGCACAAGCTTGATTACGAAATGGAACTTGAGACAGGAACGCTCACGCCTTCTCAGCGCTCATATCGTCGTGATGAGCTCAAGATGTGCAGAGTGCATGAGAAGATGGCCGTGAATATGATCTCCAAAATGCAGGTGAAGATTAAATCGGGTCGTCGCTAGGTTAGCGGCTAGGGTAGCGCGGGTCATTCGCCGCAGCCGATTTGAATGAATCGGCGTTTAGCCGAATCGTCTCGCTCCTCCTGAATCAGGCTCGGCATTGCGAACCCGTCCGGTCCGCTCATCAAGGCTAAAATTTAACACCTCCTTAATAAATGGCGAAGGCCAACCTTTTCAAGGGGTTGGCCTTTTGCATTTTGAATCACCATCCAACGCGAGTGCCTGAATCCTTAGAAAATAGGCCGAGGGGCAAAATTTTCCTCATCTTCTCAGAATGAACCGCCGATAGGTTTGTTGTGAGTCATTTGTGACTTGGAATTGTTTCATGAGACGAGATTCGCTCGATCTTCTGAGACAACCGGTTTGAGACGCGAGGGGATCGCCGATCAACAAGTGACGCCAAATTTACTTTTGGTTTTGGGTTTTAGGGTTCCATCCATCGGAGGTCTTGATATGGTACGTTCTTCTTTTGTCGTCGTGAGCGACGACCAGGCTCTGGTTCAAAAGGCGCAGCAGTTTGGTCAAATGCATGGTGTAACCGTGCAGGTCCTCACCCCAGAGCAATGGGAAAATCTGAATGCGAAAAGCACGTCAGAGGTTCCATCACTTGTTTCTGGTAACAACACACTTGAAGGCGGCAAAGTCCTTCAATTTCCAACGCCGTCGTCAGTCGCGACGACTTCGAGTGGTCAAGATCTGCGGCGCACAGTTGCTACGATCAACCACCTCGAGAGCGTGGCTATCGAAAACGCAATTGCGGCTTTCAAGGGCAACCTGACTGAAGCAGCGAAAGCTCTCGGGATTGGTCGCGCAACGCTTTACCGTAAAGTGAAGCAATACAGCATCGATCCTTCGATGGCGCGTAAAAAGAAAGCGGCTTAATCGGCCGAACGAGCTCTGCAAAGCTCAAGCTGCCTTCAAAAGGGTCCCGTTCGGGATCCTTTTTTATTTTGCGCGGGTTGCGATGCGTGTGACACCATAGCAAACATGCCTCGCATCGGCTCGTTTATCTCCGCCATTCTTCTATTTATCGCAATCGCAGCCGCAACGGCCGGTGGATTGATTCACGCGTCTTTTCAGGCAGCTGCGCACTCGGCATGCCGGCTCGTGAGCGAGCATTACTATCGGGCAAACGAAGAGCGAGTGCGTGATTGGGTCAAGCGCTGCAAAAAAACGGCGGACCAAGAGTCGTTCGAATTGAATCCGGCTGTCGAAGTTGCTCGCATCAATCGACGACTGGATCTTTTAGAAGTTTCTCATCTCACACTTTTTTCGCCGACCGAAAATCGCCAGCTTTGGGAAAACGAATCTCTCGATACTGGGCTTCGCGCTCGACTGATTGATGACCGCTTGGTGATCTACGACGTGCTTGAGGGAGGTGCCGCCGAAGCGGCAGGAATTCTGCCTGGTGATATCGTGGTGAGCGTCGAAAACCAGGCAGTCCATTCTGCTCTTGAAGTTGAAACGCTGGGCGGCCTCTACATAGTCGAACGTGCCGGGAAAACTTTTTCGAAATTAATCGAGCCTTCAGAGCTCAGCGAGAATCTTGCGCCATTTTTAGAATCTATTTCGCCAGCGATGCCAAACGTCGGCCTCTTGCGCATTCCAAGTTTTCTAGCGCAATACTTCGATAAAAAAGATTGGCTGCAAATAAGCAGCGCACTGGGAAATTACTCATCGTTGATCATCGATCCGCGAGGCAATGCGGGGGGGGAGTTTCCCGGCGATGCTTCGAGCGCTCTCACCATTCCGCTGCGCACTTCCAAAAATCGGAACACTCTTCCACTCAAACGCAAAGCGGGGAGCGGCAATTTTACCAGATGATCTCGACGCTAGTCTGCAACTTAAGCAGTTGGCACTTTCGGACAAAGTGGCATTGCGCGCGTTCGACGCTTACGGTTGCTACTCAAACCCGGTGACGGTGTTGATCGATGGCGACACCAGCTCAGTTGCCGAAATTTTTACGCACGCATTTTATATGCGCCCTCGCTCGCGAGTGTGGGGGCAACAGAGTGCGGGGCAAGTCGTGATGGCGCAATGGTTTCCAATCCCTGCTCTGGGAGGCGACGACTACAGCCTTTCAGTTCCGATCGCGGGCTATCGGAGCATCGACGGATTGGAGCTTGAAAATCAAGGGCTCACGCCGCAACGTTTTTTGAACTACGATCTGGGCCGAGCAAAGGTTGGGCGCGACTCATGGCTAGAGGACGCACTGAAGCGCTGAAAATCATTTGCGCCCAGCTCTCATAGGCAATTGGATGACAGATCTTCGTCGCGTTTCATTGTGAGACGCTCACCTTCCGCTTGAGAAATGGTGTCCAATGGGGAGACCAGTCCCGCCATTACGAAAGATAATGAGGAGACCAGTGCGTCCACCATTAAGAAAGATAATGGGGGCACCAATGAGGAAGTGGCAGGTGTTCGACTAACGCTCATCAATCGTCAAAACGATCGACAGCTTGCGGCGCTCAGTAGCAATTGAGTGGTCCCTCGAGCTCGGTTTGCGCGGCACTGGTTTCGCATCATCATTCCTTTGTAGATTGATGTTTGCTATGGAAAACCGGAGGCGGAAATGAAATTTAAGACGCTGCTCAATGAGCCAAAATCGAATGCTAACAATGTGATTGATTTGGCGGAGCGTGCTGAGCAACCCATCTCTTCTCACTTCTCTGTTGAACGATTGGAAAATCTCAAAAGGAGACTCGACGTGCAAAACGGAAAGATCGCGATCGGGACAACACTCCTTTCAATTGTCGTTCTCGTGACTCTAGCGAATAATTCACTTCTCACCCATCGCAACGACACGTCGGAACACAACGGTGGTCGCAGCATCGCAAGCATTCCTACAGGCACCTCCGATGCTGAAGATTCTCTAGTTGAAAAGCTCTCGAAGCAAGGCATCAGCAAAAGTGCGCTCGGGCATAAACCAAGCGAAATGGAGCGCTTCTCAATCGGCTATCTCGAAGGCAATTACGCAATTCAACTTCACGATGGAAAATTGCGTGAGTTGCAATTCTCGCAAGCAGCCGGTGAACGTACTCCGAAGCACATCGATGATCTCTCGGCATTTTTGGAGAGCAATCGCAATTTGCTACCGGTGAAATTTGATAAGATGGTTCAAGTCGGCACGCGCTCTGATAACGACGGCGTCGCGAAAACTTATGAGCTCGTCAATCAACTCAGTATGCCAGTAGCGAAGGTTGAATTCTTAACGAACGACAAGGGCGATTTACTCGCGATGCAGGTCGAACCTTCGATGCCAGAGGTTCGCTAAGATTAAATATTTTTACTTATGAGCTTCAGGACCGCACTGAAGTTCAGCTCACCCGCCGGATTCAAAGTTAGTCTTTTGCTGGATTGCTTAGATTGTGACTTTAGACGTTTAGGTGGTTCTTTTATTTCCAGACTTTCGCCGAAGCTGATAAAGGCTCATTGAGTCCAGTCAGACCACTTGGCGAACGAAATTAGCCATTCGGCGGGCTCGCCCATCTCAAAATTCTGCTGTTCCAATATCATCCTTTACCGGCTGACGGCCGATAAGCGGAGTATGGTCCAAGACGATATTAAGCTCGATCAAATTATCGAAGAGAAGAAGCAAGCAGATGCGGCTCATAGCGCGCACGGCGCCCCATCTGGGAGCCCATCCAGCACCGCGATAGCCGGCTCGCGACTTCGCTCCGACGACGATTCGAGAAGTACTACGGACGGCTCGTCCATCGACGATACGGACGGCTCGTCCCATAGCAAAAAAAAGGAGTTTGAAACTCGCTTGGCTCGTCCCCTCGATCGCTTGGCTGCGGCGATGGCAGATCTTGTGATCTTCATGCCAATAGCCACGATTGTAGTGGCACCACTTCGTCGCCAGTCCACTCTCGCACAGATGCTCGGTCACGAGACGGATTGGACCGTCGCAATTGCTGGTGGGCTTGCGCTTGGTTTTTTACTCTTCGTTCTATATCAAACAGTTTTTACTGCAATGTGGGGCGCGACCCCGGGTAAGCGAGTCTTTGGGATTCGTGTCGAATCAGTTTGGACAGGGCAAAAGCCAAGGCCCCTTTCTGCTTTTCTGCGCGCGATCGCGTGGTCAATCGAGGTATTTTTAGGCGGAGCTCCGTTTGCCGCAGTTTATGGAAATGAAAAACGCCGGCCCTTTCATGATCGGCTGGCTGACACCGTTGTTGTGTCAGCACGTCCTTCAGCAAAACCCGCAGGGCTTCCAACAATTCCAGAGCTGACACTCGCGAGTGGCATCACGGCAGCGGCGTTAGGTTTTGCAGCAGCTCTTGCCGTTGCTTCACTCGCGCGATTAAAAACCGAATTGCAAGATGGAAACGCCATTGCAAGTGAGATGGAGTCCAAAGGCCTTCTCTGCCACGCGGTGACTGAAGCGCAAGAGAAATGGACGCCGAATCTTGGCAATCATGATCCCGCGATCGTGTCCTTACAACCGGAGTCTCGGCTTGACGTGGCACTCGCACTTTTCGGAGCTGAGTCGCTTGACGAAAACTGTCTGCAGATGGAAGCCGACTATTCCATTTGGCAGAACCAGGAGACAACGGCGGCTTACTTGGCCGAGGCAATGGTCAACGCGGACAACGAGGATCTCTATAACTCTTATTTGGATAAGAGTTGCGCAACCGACGAAAAATCTTACGCGTGCGGGATTGCGCATCTCGTGCGCCACGACGAGGAGGCTGAGGCAGACTCGAATTCGAAAGCGGCAACCATCGAAGCAAAAGCAAATGAAGTGGCAGATGCAGACTACGTAGAAGAAATGCTACAAGCCAATGATGCTCGGACGCCCAGCTATTTTAAGGTTTGGATGATACGTCGTTTGATGGAAGAGAGTCGCTACAAAGAAGCGCTCGCTCGCATCGACGAGGTTTCACCTCATCGCTCGATCGGATATTTCTTCGCTCGCGAGCGTATGCGCGCTCTTTGGAATCTAGATAAAAAATCAGACGCACGCCTTGCAATGCGTTCTTCGATCGAGGCCCTCGATCCTGAGCAACGAGTCGAGATGGCTCAATGGCTTTGCTTCAACGAGGCATCGTCTGAGGGTTGCACCGATGACACGCGC
The DNA here is from genome assembly GCA_043758635.1 of Bdellovibrionales bacterium. Classification (GTDB taxonomy): domain Bacteria; phylum Bdellovibrionota; class Bdellovibrionia; order Bdellovibrionales; family JAMPXM01; genus JAYVND01. The sequence continues at coordinate 1,498 of JAYVND010000558.1, read as the reverse complement.
TACGCATGCAACATGATGCGGACTGCGGTGGACCGTGAAAGCCGGTGGTTCGAGAGCCCAGAGATCGTTGCGACTTACGTGCACGGCGAGAGCTGTCGCGGCGATTTAAACGAAAAACATTTATCTGAACTCGAATTGAGACTCCCCGAAGGTCAAGGTAAAGACTACGTTCAAGGGCTTGAGTATTTGCGCAAAAACGATCGCAAAAAAGCAGCGCAGATCTTTCGAAAAATCGCGAGCGTTCACGAGCAAAACGAAACATTTTTTGTTGAAGCCAACGTTCAGTTGGCCGAACTGGCGGAATCGCCAACCGAGCTCAATCAAGTGAAGTCGGCCTGGATGGCGATGCAACCGAGTGAAATGTGGCGGTACTTCGGACTTCGCTTGAGTGGACGGTTCACGGCAATGCGTTCGTGGAATGAATCTCTCGAAGTGGGCTTAAAGATGATTGAATCCGATCACAATGATCGCCAAGTTTACAAGAGCCTTGTGATTGCGGCCTATCGCTCTGGCGATTCGCGAATGGCGCGGGGATTTTTAAACAGTCTTCGTTCGATCGACGGACGCGAGAATCAGACGCTGATGCCGACCGAATCTCCACGCGCGCTGCGCCTTCCTGCCAGCAACGACGAATTTAAAAACATCTCTCAAGAACTCGGCCATGAAACAAGCGCACTAATGCCATTGCCGGCCGACGCCGGAAGTAAATTGATCCAGCATTCTGCAAAGCGGAGCAGACGTTGAGCTTTCCATTCTTTTTTCCTTTTTTAAAAGGCTTAGTAAAGCCTCACTTGGCGCCGCTCACTTACTTTCTTTTTGCGGTGAATATTTTTGTATTCATGTCTACTTACGACCGGTTTAAGGTTGCCGATCACAAAATGGATATCTATCTCTCGGATGAACATTTTTTAGCAACACAAGGAAGCGCGTTCGGTGTTCTGATTCGCGAAGAGCCAAAACTTTTTTCAGATATGTTTCGTCAGCTCGAGAATGCAGAACTCAAAGGCGATCTCGATGCTCGCAAGCGACTAGGTTCTCTCGCATTTCGCAATCACGACTTTATGATTCGCGCCGACTCTTACAATTTTCACGGTGATGAAATTGCGCTCAAAGAGTGGCATCAGAAGTTCACAGATCTTAAACGTCTGCAGAATCAACATCCGTCGTACCAATGGGGCGTGAGCGAAAATCACGACACGGTTGTGAATTGGCTCACCTATCAGTTTGCGCACAGTGGTTTTGCACATCTGTTTGGAAATATGCTTTTTTTGTTGGTATTTGGGACATTCGTTGAATTGAAACTTGGTTCAAGCTTTGTCATCCTAACTTACCTAGGCGCTGGTCTTTTAGGGGTTTCGTCATTTTCAATTCTATCAGGCATCACAACGTCCCCACTTGTCGGTGCGAGTGCGGCCATTAGTGGTTTGATTTCTCTTGTGGCATTTGGCTTTTGGGGCAAGAAACTCAAATTTTTTTACTGGTTCTTTCCGCTGCGAGG
>JAYVND010000557.1:0-3798 GCA_043758635.1 Bdellovibrionales bacterium | reverse complement strand
CTCGCATCTTGGAACCACGCCCGGTGAGGCGCGCGTACAGCCGAAGCATCGTTCCGTTTTTTACCAGACCCTGCGACTCTAGACGATGGGAAACTGTGCGAAAGCTTTCGCCCGGCGCCACTTCAAAAGTCACTTCTTCATGAATGGATGAAGCTTCGGTGTCGAGAAATTTTTGAGTTGCAAAATAAAGTCCGGCGACGCCCACGCACACCAGAGCAATCAATAGTACAAAAAGAGTTTTCAAAGCTTTCACGGTATCTCATCCTTGAGTAGAGCGAAAATAGAGCCCAGACGAAACTCAGGAAAGAGTTCCTCACCATTCAATTTTATTCTCAGAGTCTACCATCAAAGTGGCTCGTATGTGAACCCCGGCAACTTTGCGTTCGGATCAAATGGCGTAAGATCTTCGAGACTCGCCACCGGCACAGTCGTCGAGTAAACCGCGAAATGGGCAGTCGGACGATCGTTACCTGATTTTCCAACTCCACCGAACGGCAGTTTCGAGCTTGCACCATTTGTCGTCCGATTCCAATTCACCAATCCAACTTTAGCGCGGAGACGAGTCTCTTCGTAAAGCGCACGCTGTTTTGTGAAAACCGATGTCACGAGACCAAAGCCCGTGGAGTCATTGATCATCAAAGCTTCGTCAAAATCGTCAACGACGTAAACCGCAACGTTCGGACCAAAGATTTCTGATTTTTGATAAACCGAACCTGGTTTAAATTTATCGACAACGCAAATACTTGGCGTCACGTAGTAGCCGGGCTTTCCTTCGAGATCCAAGACTTTTCCGCGCATCAATCGCTCTGCGCCTTCGCGCTGTGCAATCTCCTGGAAACGAAGATACTTTTCAACTGCGTCTGCATTAATAAGCGGGCCCATGAACGGATTGTCGTTCCAATAGCCAATCGTAAGCTTTTTTGCAGTGTCGTAAAATTTCGCAATAAATTTCTCTGCTATGCGACGGTGGAGAATCACGCGGCTAGTGCAGGAGCAGCGCTGACCCGCAGAGATAAACGAAGCAATCACCGTTTCATAGATAGCCTTGTTCATATCTGCATCATCCCAGATAATCGATGCATTTTTGCCACCCATTTCAAGTGCCAAAATTTTCCAGTGATGCTCAAGAGTCGATTGCTTGATTTTCAAACCAGTTTCATACGAACCGGTAAACAGAATGCCATCTACTTGTTCGTCAATCGTCAAGCGCTTGCCGGTTTCTGCAATCCCCTGAACCATATTGAAAACGCCAGGTGGAAATCCAGCTTTATCAAATAACTGGGCGATCAACTGACCGACCGCTGGAGTCATTTCAGATGGCTTGAACACAACGGTGTTGCCGGTCGCCAGAGCCGGGACAATGTGACCGTTCGGCAAGTGGCCAGGAAAGTTAAAGGGCCCCAATACCGACATCACTCCGCGTGCTCGGTGACGAATAAATCCATCTACCCCCGGTAACGCATTCTCAACCCGATGGTCCGCCACGAGCTTCATCGAAACATCAAGGGTAATATCGATCTTATTGATCATCGTGGTGGCTTCGTTAAGCCCCTCCCACAATGGCTTACCCGTATCACGCGAAATCACTTCGCCAATCTGCTCTTTGTGCGCGACATAAATCTCTTTCAAACGACGCAAGTAGCCCGCGCGTTCTTCAGGATTCAAACGGGCCCATGGAAGGTACGCTTTGCGAGCCGCCTCCGTTGCGCGACCAACGTGATCATAGCGATACTCGATATGCATGACTTCGTCTTTGAGATTGCCCGGGCAAATACTTTTGAATTCGCCGTCAGCGTGCTCGGGACGCACAAACTTACCATCAATGTAGTCGCCTAAGAACTCGATCGGTTTCAAACCTGCGCCGGTATTGGTATCAGCCATGACACACTCCCTATCTCAATCAAAAAACCATCTGTAAAAACCCGTGATCGCACGCGATCATTGAACCCGTGATCGCACGCGATCAATAAAGCTTCTTGCAGGACTCAAATTTTAGTTTGGAAAACGGTTTCACCCGGCTCCGCATCTAAAACCTTTTGCGAGATCGACGGCATGGTCAATTGACCATCACCGTGATTTTCGAACGCCGTGAATACTGCGCGGAACTCGCCATCCCGGCGCATTCCTATCAGGCCTCGATCATTGAACGTTGCGCGTTCAACTCCAAGTACCTTCATTTCCTTTGCACCATTCACGATCGAAATACTGTCTAAATCGCAACCATAATGTGGCCCACCGTCGAAGGGGTCCACTTCATGCAAATACTTAAACCCTATGGACTCAAGCAAGTGTTGTGCGGGGCGGGTGTCTTCGCCGACACGGCCCAAGACCAAACGCGCCTTACTGTCCAAAAGGCAGAGGTATATGCCCTCTTCTGGAAAGAGACTCGAAATAAACTCTTTGTTTCGTTGACTAATTAAATCCGCTTCTTGATAGGGAAGTCCCGTGAACCGACGACCTAAAGATTCCCAGAACTCGCTTCGGCCACCCTCCGTCAACGGAGGTGTGAGCTCACAGAGCACGCGTTTCTGAAATTCCTCTTTTGCCATCGCCATGTACAAAAACCGAACCAATGAGATTTGTTTACCTAGCTTTTCCGGTCGACCGCGATAATTGCGGTCAATAAGCAATCCGCCAATTTCGCTCGGTCCATCGCAATCTTCGTGTAGCTTGAGCACTTGATGGATGAATCCAATTCCCAAATCCTCACTGAACCGATTCTTCTTCTCTAGCCGAAAAAAGTAGTGCGGAACTTCTTCGGTTCCATGTTTCGCAATAATCAAGGAACTCCCGACGACCACTTCTTGCTCTATATCTTCGACAACAAAAAGATATTCCGATTGATCTTTCGGCATCTCGCCTGCAAACGAAGCAACACTTCGCTCAATCTTTTCGGAGAGTGTTTTTTTATCAGCTGGAAGGTTTAAAAGTGAGAACTGCGCTGCGAGATCGTGCAGACCTCGAAGATCCTGTAAACGCACGCTGCGAAGAACGAAATTCATAAACAAACTCTTTCTATGACACCCTTGTAGAAGCGCGTCGCCTGGTGCAATTGGCTTATAGTGACATACTCATTGGGCGCATGGGTATTGCCGACACCCTGCCCCGGACCTATCACAATCGTCTCAACTCCAAAGCGACTGAATACATTTGCCTCGTTCGCTGCAGACTGCGCGCCTGGTGCAGAATCTAAGCCCATAAAAGCTAGTTCTTCCTGACAAGCTTGAATAAGCACACCACCAGTGGGAGTAAAAAATGGCTGCTTGTAGTCGTTGACGCTCATCAGCGCACCCACTCCCTCGCATGCATTTCTTAAAATCGACATCCAACCTTGGTAAGTCTCATTCGAAACATTGGCTGGCAGACGGCAACAACCTTTCAATAAAATGAAGTCCTCGAACGTCCGCACCAACCCAAGGTTCAGCGTGGGATTTGGCGGATTAAAACGTGAATCGGTCACACCAGAAAATTTACGCTCTACTTCAATGATGGCGTTTGAGACCCGATGGATCTTTTGCGCAATCGTATCGCGAAGACCTCCCACCATATCGATCTCTAAAACGGCGTGTGCAGGGATGGTATTGTACGACTGCCCCGCCTCGATCTCCATAATCGCGATACCATCTGGCAGTTTTGAAAGATAAGCGAGCATCTTCGTGACAGCACTTTCTCCTAAGTGAGGCACAGTGGAGTGCGCGGCCTTCCCATTAAAAATTCGACTCTGAGTGGTCGAACCTGGATTTAAATTATGGGCCTCGCGAAATGCCTTCTCTGCATTCGTGAAAGGAATTTGAATTT
>JAYVND010000556.1:0-11656 GCA_043758635.1 Bdellovibrionales bacterium | reverse complement strand
GCAATGAAAACGCAGACTGGAGAAAATTCTAATGGCGAGCATGGTACAAGCAATTCGAATGGCCCTTCACGTCGGCGAATCTCGCCTCGGCGTCACTGATATTTTTGGTGAAGATGTTGGCGCTCCCCTAGGCGGAGCATTCACGGCAACCCAAGGTCTCGAGAGAGCGTGGAACACTCCGCTCGATGAGCGCGGAATTATCTCTGCCGCGATCGGTCTCGGTCTTGCGGGCGACCGTTGTGTGGCAGAGATTCAGTTCTGCGATTACATTTTCAATACGATCGATCTTTTGAAAATGGCCGGCAATTGTCTCTGGGCAAGTAACGGTGCCTACAATATGCCGATCGTAGTGATGACTCCGGTTGGAGCCGGCATCCGCGGATCCATCTATCACTCGCACAGCTTCGATGCTTGGGCCACTCGCCTTCCTGGCTGGAAAGTTGTGATGCCGTCCAATCCACTTGACGCCTACGGCTTGATGATTTCGGCAATCAAAGATCCGAACCCTGTACTTTATTTGAAACCAAAAGCTTTGATGCGTGTTCGTGGTGAAGAGCTGATTCCGGGTGAGCCGGAAGACGAAAAAACACTGAAGGCCATGATTGATGCGCCGATCGGGGATCGCACCGACTGGAAAGCCAATTGGCCTAAACTGGAAGAGTATGAAGTTCCAATTGGCGTGGGTAAAATCACACGCCTAGGCGATCAAGCGACGGTTGTGTCTTATGGTCGCACGCTTCCATTGTGCAATAAAGTGGCAGACATGCTTCGCGAAGAAGGACATGCGATTGAGGTCATTGATCTTCGCTCGCTCTATCCGTACGATTGGCAGATGATCAAAGCGTCAGTTCAGAAAACGGGCCGCGTTTTGTTTGTCAATGAAGACACCGAAGTGACAAACTTCGGTGAGCACTTGTCATACCGCTGCACGATGGAACTCTTTTATGAACTGATGGCTCGTCCGCGCGTTTTGGCGGGTAAGAATCTTCCGGGTATCGGCCTCCATCCGAACTTGGAAGAGGCATCGGTTCCGCACACGGAAGATATTTTGCATGAAGTTCGCGCGCTCTTAGCCGAGGTCCCTTAAACCCTGGGCTTGAAAGGTATTGAGATGGAACTCAAGAAGAAGAAAAAGAAGAATAAGGCCGCTGCTCCTGTACTCAAAGGGGTGCCGCCAGGTTTTGATAAATATGCTTATTACAAGCGCGCGGTGCAGGGCCCAGAGAATGATGTTCTGTTTTTGCGTAGCACCTTCAACGAAATTCGCGGCAGAGAGCCAGTCACTTTACGCGAGGATTTTTGCGGAACCTTCTCAATCTGCTGTGAATGGGCTAAGCTTGGAACGAAGAATATCGCACATGGCATCGATTTGGATTCGGAGCCGATTTTGTATGGCCTGACTCATTACTTGCCAAAGTTGGCTCCTAGCCAGCGCGAGCGTGTAAAAATTCAGCAAATGAACGTCCTCGATCCGGGGCTTCCGAAAGTCGACATGATCGCGGCAATGAATTTTTCGCATTATATTTTTAAAGAGCGCTCGATGATGAAGTCTTACTTTCACAACTGCCATTCAACCTTAAATCAGGGTGGTTTGTTTGTGGTCGATTGTTTTGGCGGCACACAGTGCTTTGAAGCCAACGAAGAAGAGACGGTTCACAAAGACTTTAGCTATTTTTGGGATCAAGAGAGCTACGATCCGGTCACAGGCTACGGCATGTTCCACATCCACTTTAAGCCAATAGGTCAGAAGAAGATTGAGAAGGTTTTCTCCTACGACTGGCGCATGTGGACGATTCCGGAGCTGCGCGAAATGATGATGGAAACTGGCTTCCGCAAGACGCATGTCTACTGGGAAGGCACAACGAAATCGGGCGAAGGCAACGGGATCTTTAAACAGACCTCGGTTGGCGAAGAGTGCCTTGCGTGGATCGCTTACGTTGTGGGCGAGAAGTGATTTTTTTTTGAGTACGATTCGTGATTGAAGCTCGCGATCTCGCATTATTTCAAGAAAAGTTCGGGCCGCTCGTGACCAACGAAGAACTGGTGTGGCTGGGGAAACCTGGCCATGTTCGCGATTGGAACGTCGAGCAAATTCTGGTCGTCGTGGTAAACCTAATTGGCTTACTTCTCATCGGCTTTTGGGAGATTGGTCATTTGCAAACTCCTCCTTGGCTTGATCCACAGGCGGGGCCAATCAACTGGCTTGCACCCGTTGCACCACTTCCGGTCGCAGTTTTTTGCCTTTATATGATGGCGCCACGGATCTATCTTCGCCGCTGGCTAAGAACTCGCATGACGTATGCGGTGACATCTCTGCGGGTTTTGTCAGATGAGCGTGGGTTGATAGCGCGTCACCAGACGCTCTGGCTCAAAGATCTTTTGAAATTTCGCTGTCGGCGCGAGAACTCGGGCTTGAAAGATTACGTCTTTTTGAGCCGTCGTGGATTTCTCGTTCGAAAATTCATTTTATTTGAAGCGGTTTATTTGCCAAGTCAGGTGATCGAGCTCGTATCGAAGTGAGACTTTGATCCTAATTGAGGGCCTTCTCGGCTGCGCCCGCAAAGGATTCAAGCACTTAGCCGCCAAAAGTGAATGAAGATTCATTCCGACATCACGGCCGAATTACCACGGCCATCTATTCTAATCTCAGAAGCGGCACACTCTAACTTAACGCCGCAAGAAAGGCTCTGGATTATGAAAACGCTCAATATGGTTCTGATTGGAGCAATGGTCATGGTCGGTAGTTTCAGCACTTTCGCATCAGCTGCTGACGGAGTGATCAAACAAGATTCTGCTGAGATTCAGCAAGATCGCCTAGATTTAAAGAAAGATAAACAAGACGTCCAGACGGCGAAAGAGAATGTCGCGAAAGACAAAACGTCAGGCGATAAAGTCGCAATGAAAAAAGATCGCCAAGCTCTGCGAGAAGCACGTCGCAATCGCAAACGAGAAAAAGTGCGTTTGCAACAAGACAAAGGCGAAAAAGTGAACGCGCAACAAAATCCATGAATTATTTTTTAAAGTTGAGCCGCGTTTAATTCCAAAAAGCTATGGATCACTCCATGGCTTTTCTTTTTTGCCTGAATCTTGTTTTGAAATTTCAGATCAGATTTATTTTTTAGAGCTCTCTTACAGAGGCGACGTCACCAAAAACTGAATTGGACTTCCTTAAATAATTTAAAGAACTAAAAGGGGGAATGAATTGGAAGATCAGTCCAATGATCTCTTCTGTCTTCGCTCCAGTAGCCAGTGTCATAATCAGTTTAATCAGATGTAGCGAGCGATCATAGTGTTGCGGATTCCTTGAGTTGCGCCATTGTGAAAAGAGCCGTCATTTTAATTTTTCCGTCAGTCATCTTTTGCGTCTCACCCTCGCTTCGATCGATAACACAGATAACGGAATTTACCAGGGCGCCATCGCCCCGAAGATCCGTTGTGCTTAAAACAACTTGACCACCGGTCGTGATCACGTCCTCGACCAACGTCAGGCGCTTCCCATTAATAGAAGGGCCTTCGGCAAATTTGCATGTGCCGTACTCTTTTGCTTGTTTGCGAACAAAGACGACCGGGATCCCAGTTTCAAAAGAAAGTGCGGTCGCGATCGGGATTCCGCCCATCTCGAGAGCACCCAAATACTCGGTGTCTGAGGGCACCAGTGGCGCAAGTGCCTTCGCGATGTCGCGCAGGAGATGCGGATTGCTCTCGAACTGATATTTATCAAAATACTCCGTCGAGGTTTTGCCAGAGCGCAATAAGAACTCGCCAGTGAGGTGAGAGCAGTCGTAGATGCGACGTGCGAGCTTCAAATCTGGAGTGTAAGCAGAGTGCTGCGTGGATATCGGCATGTTGGAAATCCCTTTTTAAGTGTTCAATCGGCCGGTTTGCAAAAGCGTCCGCGCCTTCACTGACCATCGGTTGGGTTCATCAGCGAGCGATTCACTAAAGAAATGAGTCGGCAATTGAGCAGCGATTAAGTGGTTGAGATATGACACTGAAAATGTGGCATAAAATTAGCACCTTTGCATAGCTTAGATAAATCGGTTGGGTCACTTCAGAGATTTCTTTTGATCAAGAGATGCTCATGCGGGCGGTCCTGGAGAGAGAGTCAGTCATGCCACGGGATCCGAAATTAGAACATCGCGTTAGAAGTGAGGAGCCCTCTAATTGGAGCACCAGCTTGGTCTTTGCGACGTTGATTTTGCTCACCGCGCTGATGTTTGTACTGGCGAAGAAGATTGCGACTGAGGGACTTCCGCAAGGTGACGCAATGACGGACATTCGCGCGAAGCGCTAATAGAAATAAATAAGGCAGCCTTCGGGCTGCCTTATTTATTTACGAGTGAAGTGCCCGAAGGCCACTTCACTGCTAAGCGAGTCGGCCGGCAGAATTACTTCTGCTCAGCCATTAGGTTCGCAGAATTACTTCTGCTCAGCTGCACGCTTCTCTTGGTACTTCTTCGCGAGCTCTTCTTGGATACCGCGTGGAACTGCATTGTAGCGGCTGAATTCCATTGTGAATTCGCCTTTACCCTGAGTTGCCGAACGCAAGTCTGTCGAGTAACCAAACATCTCTGTCAAAGGAACTTCAGCCGTTACAGTCACGGCGCCTTCGATTGTCGATGTGCCTTGGATCATACCTCGGCGTTGGTTCACTTGACCCATGATGCTTCCTTGGAATTCTTCCGGTGCAACAACTTCAAGCTTCATCAACGGCTCGAGAGCCGTTGGTGCTGCCTTCGGGTACACCTCACGAAGAGCAGCCATCGCTGCGATCTTAAAGGCCATGTAAGATGAATCGACGTCATGGTAGCTGCCGTCCGTCAGCGTTACTTTTACGCCAACGATCGGGAAGCCTATCAACGGGCCTTTTTTCATCTGCTCAGCCATGCCTTCGTCGACCGCTGGGATGAATTCTTTTGGAATGCGTCCACCGATAACATCGTCTACAAATTCGTATGATTTAGGATCTTTGCCTTCTTCGATGACCAACGGCTCAACTGTGCCTTTGATTTTCGCGAACTGACCCGAACCACCGGTTTGCTTCTTATGCGTGTAATCGAAATCAGCTTTCTGATTGATCGTCTCACGGTAAGCAACTTGCGGTTTACCTGCAATCACTTCGCAAGCGAATTCACGCTTCATACGCTCGATGTAGATCTCAAGATGGAGCTCGCCCATTCCAGAGATGATTGTCTCATTTGACTCTTCGTCGCGGTGAACGCGGAAGGTAGGATCTTCTTTGCGGAATTTCTGAAGAGCTTTCGAGAAGTTTGCAGTGCCTTCTTTGGTCTTCGGAGAAACCGCAAGCGAAATAACCGCTTCGGGGATGAACATTGAAGTCATCGCGTAATTCAAATCACCGTTCGTGAACGTGTCGCCCGACGAGCAATCAACACCGAAGAGTGCTACGATGTCGCCCGACGATGCTGTGTCGATATCAGCCATTGCATCCGAATGCATTTTCACGAGGCGCGCCACTTTAACTTTCTTCTGGTTCGAAGTGTTAAAGATGAAATCACCTTTTGTGATGCGACCTTGGTAAATACGCATGTAGGTCAACTGACCATAACGGCCGTCTTCAAGCTTGAACGCGTAACCAACAAACGGGGCGTTGTCGTCGATTTTCATTTCGACTTTTACTTCGCCGTTGTCGAGATCGAGCGCTTCGTTTTTGATCTCTTTTGGATTCGGGAGATAATCCTCGACTCCATCGAGCATCTTCTGAACGCCGCGATTTTTATAGGCCGATCCACAAAACACAGGTGTGAGGTTCAAAGACAAGCAACCCTTGCGGATCGCCGCTTTCAACTCAGGGATCGTTGGATCCTCTTCCATTAAGAATTTTTCAGCAACCACGTCGTCAAAGTCTGCGGCTTTGCCGACGAGCTCATGACGGTATTCTTTTGCTTGATCCATAAATTCAGCTGGGATTTCTTTTTCCACAACCGTTTCGCCGTCAACGCCTTCGTTGTAGTAAGCTTTCATCGTAACGAGATCAATTACGCCTTTGAGCTGATCTTCGAGACCGATTGGAATTTGCATCATAACTGCGTTGTGACGCAATTTTTCACGCAAAGTTCCGATCACGCGGAACGGGTTTGCTCCCGAGCGATCCAATTTATTGATGAACGCAATACGTGGGACATTGTAACGTTTCATCTGGCGATCGACTGTAATCGACTGCGATTGAACGCCCGATACGCCGCAAAGTACGAGAACTGCGCCGTCGAGAACTCGGAGTGCGCGCTCAACTTCAATCGTGAAGTCAACGTGCCCCGGAGTGTCGATGATATTGATGTCGATGTCTTTCCACATCACGCTTGTCGCAGCCGACTTGATTGTGATCCCTTTTTCGCGCTCAAGATCCATTGAATCCATCGTCGCGCCGACGCCGTCTTTTCCACGAACTTCGTGGATCGTGTGGATACGACCCGTGTAGTACAAGATCCGCTCCGTGAGCGTTGTTTTACCCGAGTCAATGTGGGCCGAAATACCGATGTTACGGACTTTGTCTAAGTTCCACTCGTGCGCCATGGCTAAAGCTCCTATTGGCTGCTCAGTCTGATTTTCGACCCGGTTTGCACCATTCCCCCTGAAAGGCTCGGGGTGAATCGAGGCGATTGAAAAAGAGCATTTTCATTTTCTTTATGCGTGAACGGAGTATCTAGCATGAAGGAAGCTCGAGTGCAAAATGAGTTAGTTGAAATCCGAGTTTTAAGGCCTGAGTTAGGGGGCATTGACCGACTTCTGACGTGAGGTAAACTGCGAAGACGGCTTTTTAGGCATGTGCGACCCAGACTTGCAGGAAAATAGCTCAATGGATAATTGGAGAACGGCCAGAGATCACCGGGGAGCCGCCAGAGAACAGCCGGGAAGCGGCCAGAGAACAGCCAGAGAACAGCCAGAGAAACGATAAATATGCGCAGAAAGCGTCGCGGACGCGACCGACGGCAAATGGCGTTGCCTCGCAAAAGGCATTTTGGAGAGAGAATTGGTTTCGAGAATTGAGCAGGCGAGTCAAATTTTACACAAGGTCTTTGGGTTTCCCGGTTTTCGCGGAGATCAGGGGCCAGTTTTAGATACCCTTTTTTTCGGCCAGAACGCACTTTTGGTGATGCCGACGGGGATGGGTAAAAGTTTGTGTTTTCAAATCCCAGCCCGAGTTTTTGCTGACGAAGGATTGGGACTCACGATCGTGATTTCGCCGCTTATCGCATTGATGAAAGATCAGGTGGATGCCGCGCTCGCGAAAGGGTTTCGCACTTGCTTCATCAATTCATCTTTGACAAGCGAAGAGCGCGCAGCTCGTTATCGGCGCTTGGCACGCGGAGATTATGAATTGATTTACGTCACGCCGGAGCGTTTTCGAATCCCAGAATTTCTAGAAGCGGTATCGAAAAATCAAGTTGCACTTTTGGCAATTGATGAAGCCCATTGTATCTCGGCGTGGGGCCATGACTTCCGACCTGACTATTCGCGCGTCGGCGAGATTCGCGCGAAACTCGGAGATCCGTTGACGCTCGCGGTGACGGCAACCGCGACACCTCAAGTTCGTGCGGACATTTTGAAGCAATTGCGAGTTGAAGATTCGGCCGTTGTTTTTAATCGTGGAGTGCGTCGGGACAATTTGGCGATTTCGGTGATAGATGTTCATGGAATGGACGAAAAAGTGCGCGCGTTTGTGGCATTTCGTTTCCAAAATCCGGGGCCGATCATTGTTTATTTTTCTCTGATTCAAACGCTTCGAAAATTCTCGGATGAGATCTCACGCTTAGGCGTTTCACACTTTCCATATCATGGGCAGCTAACTGATCGAGAGCGAAAGCGCTCGCAAGAGAGGTTCATAGAGAGTCCCGATGCGGTGATACTCGCAACTCCGGCTTTTGGATTGGGTGTAGATAAAGAAAATGTGCGAATGGTGATGCATGGAGAATTGCCTGGCTCGATCGAAGCGTATTATCAAGAAATTGGACGAGCGGGGCGGGACGGCGCGAAAGCGGATTGTGTGTTACTCTTTGACGAAGACGACGTGAGCATCCAGGCTGATTTTTTGAAATGGTCCAACCCCGATCCGGGCTTTATTCAGGCGGTCTACAATTTAATTGAACGGAATCTTACGCGCGCACAACAAGAAGGTTTTGATTACCTTCGCACGCAAATGAATTTTTACAATCGTCGCGATTTTCGAGTGGAGTCCTCAGTGAATCAACTCGAGCGGTGGGGAAGTTTAGAAGGGCGGAATCCACGCGATTGGAAACCCGTGCAGTCTCCTCCGGCTGAATATTTAGGTCAAAAAAATTACGAGCTTCGCCAAAAAGGCGTCCAGCGAAAGCTCTACGAAATAGTCAGTTTCGCTCAAATGTCCGAAGGCTGCCGCATGATTGAAATAGAGAAGTATTTCGACGAGGGCGAATCACGCACCATCGACGAAGGCGAGTCACGCACCAGTGCCGAAGGCGAATCACGCACCAGTGCTGAAGGCGCGATGGATCGTGGTTTTAAGCGGTGTGAAATTTGCGATCACTGTTTACAGGAGGCTGCCCATGCCCCGGCGCCGATCTAACTTTCCACCTTCATTTTTTTCGCTTGTTGCTGGCGAATGGGCGGAAGAGTCGAGCGACTTCCCAGATCCGCGCATGGCTGGCGAGCAGGGGCTCGTTTGTATTGGCGGAAATCTCGAAGTCGAAACACTTCGCCGCGCCTATCGACTCGGAATTTTTCCGTGGCCGCAAGAGGACTATCCGATGATGTGGTTTAGTCCAGATCCACGCGGAGTATTGGATTTTACAAAGCTTCACTGGCCGAAGCGCTTCTTACGCGAATTAAAAACTTCGAATTTTGAAGTCACAATCGATCGCGCTTTTGCAGAAGTTATCAGGGCTTGCGCCAAAGCACCGCGCAAGCCGCAAGCCGATGCCGCACCGGCGGCAAGTGTCGCTACGATGACGTGGATTTTACCTGATATGATCGACGCTTACATTGCGCTTTACCATGCGGGGGATGCACATAGTTTTGAATGTTGGCACGAGGGCAAACTCGTCGGCGGCCTTTACGGAGTTTGGATGAATGGAGTTTTCAGTGGTGAGAGCATGTTTCACACGATGAGCGGCGCGAGCAAACACTGCTTGCATGCACTCGTCAATTATTTGCGGTCGATCGAAGTCAGATGGATGGACACGCAGATGGTCACGCCGATTCTTAAAAGTTTTGGTGGAACTTATATATCTCGCGAGGAATACTTGAATTGGGTGGCATCTTCACAAGCACGGAGATTGGTATGGCGCTAAAAATTCAAGCGGGACGTCAGGTGCAATTGGCTTATCGTTTAACAGATCTTGAAGGTCGTTTGCTTGAAGAGCGAACGCCCGAAAACATTTACGAGTACATACAAGGTCAGGGGCAGATCTTGCCAGCACTCGAAAATATTCTAAACGGAAGAACAGCTGGGTACACAGCTGAGATGCAACTGACTGCGCGCGAAGCCTACGGCGACTACGACCAGGATCTCGTAGCCGAAGTGCCGCGTTCGCAGCTTCCGGTTGCAGTTGGACTTGAAGTGGGAATGAAGTTTAACACGGCTGGGCCCGATGGGCGCTCGATGGTCGTGCGTCTGATTTCACTTGATGATGACATGGTGACTCTCGACGGAAATCACCCGCTCGCGGGCATGGACATTATCTTCGAGGTGCGAGTTCTTGGAGTGGTGGATCTAGCGGCAGGACACGTGGAGAGCGAGCTCGAGGATTCTACGCAAGCGTCAGAAGTTGAGACTGGAAATGCGGAGCATTCTTCGGCACCTAACTATGATACGAATAATTACGAGCCGAGCGACTATGAGGCGGCAAAGAAAAAAGGCAGCCTTCACTGAATTCTCAGCCTGTGATATCTTTCAGAGTGGATGCTCAAACACTGCCACGTACGCGGACAAGTGGTGAGGCGGGCCTGAAGCGCAGCGCTGAAACCTGCGTCGAGCGCAGCGCTGAGACCTGCTGCAACGTGAGTTGCAGTCTAAAAAATCAGACGGAGCGTGTGGACCCATGCTTGGGTCGGCACCGCGAGAACAAAGAGCATGCAGACCGTCGCCACGCTCAAGCCAGCAAACGATACGAGCTGTTTGCGGCGAAAGCTTTTCCAATCCAAAATAATTTCGGTGTGCGCCACTTCTTTGAGTCCATGTGCCAGAAGGTTCCGGTAGGCGACAGGTAGGTTTCTGAACTGAAGTCCCACGAGATGCAGAAGCTCTTCAGTTTCTACGCGTGTGACAGTCGCAAAACATGCGATGCGCGATTGGTTCGGAACATCAAACTCGACTTTAAGCACATCGCCTTCGCTTGGTGAATGATCCGGATGAATTTCAAAGGCCAATCCGGATTCAGAAAGATTGAGAACTTTCGTTGCGGTGCTTTGACCCCGTGTGTTCATCGATGCGAAACGTAGCAGTCGCTCGTCGCTTGTTTGAAGAATGTAGCGCGGAGAGCGAGTGAAATATCGATACGCTGCTGTCAAAGGAAACCTCCGTCTAAGCCCTCAGTCAGATTCATCCATTGATTCATCGGTTTGCGAGGCCAGTACCTTGAGAGATTCCAGGATTAACGGCCGTACAATCTTATCTCGAGCTTCGTGCCTCAGATTGAGATTTTCCGCGTGCGATGTTTTGCGTTGTTCAAGTTTCGCGATGAGCATCAACAGCTGCCAGGAGGAAAGAAAAAATTGTCGATTCTCAATTGAACTGTGCAAATTCTCGACAGCATGTTTCGCTTAAAACGGGCGACGCACGAGGAGGAGTGAAAAATTTGGCGCTCGAATTGCTGCACGGGTTCCTGAGGGGTGAGGGATGAGGGGTGAGGGACTTATCGAGCACCGAGCATTGAAAATTAGGAAAGAAATAGGAGAGTCGCTAGCGATTGTCGAGCAAGTTGCCGATAGGTTATTCAATTGGAAGTGTGAACCAGGGGGAAGCAGATGAAAGCGAAAATCAGCCGAATGAAGAGTGCCTCCCATATGTTCATTGTCCTTTTTGCTCTCGGCTCAATGGTGATAGGTCTGGGTCAGGCTTGCTCCTCGTCGCTTGGAGTTGATGCTTCAAGTGCGGTTGCTACGACCGAAAGTTCAAGCATCTCAGCGGGTTCAAATTCAAGCCTTGCGCTCACGCCTTCGCTCCAAACCATCGCCTACAATTCGACGCTCACTTTGGTGGCGTCGGGTGGCACGGCTCCTTACTCTTTCTTCTTGGCCTCTGGCACCGGGGCAATCAACTCAACAACTGGGGTTTATACAGCGGGTCCGGCAAATGCAACCGTCAGCATCGGAGTGAGTGATGCGAAAAATACGAAGGTCTACGCCGTGATCATGGTTGCTTCAACGACCGGAAATATTACGCTCGCGGGTGCTTACTCGAAAGTTATTTCGACATCTTATTCAAATTTAGTGAATTACAACGGCGCTTGCACTCAGGCAGCGCCTTACGGTGATGGATGCAATCTTGCGATTCATCAGTATTGCCAGAATCTCAAGTATGGAACGGGGTTTGGACCAATCGAGCATAGCGGAGATTTGGCGATCATCACTTGTATGATGGTTGGGACCACGACGATGAAAACGGTGGCTTACGTCGGCTACGCGGGCATTCAATCGTCTTGTAAGGCTGGCGTTGCGT
>JAYVND010000555.1:0-11666 GCA_043758635.1 Bdellovibrionales bacterium | reverse complement strand
GTAGCTGAGTCAACATCGAACACTTCACGAACTCAAATTTTACGTTGAAATAAACCTGTGTTAGCTGCTGGACCATCGCTTGGCCGACAGCTTCTTGACGATCACTCAGCACGACACGGCTGATGCCCACGCGTACCAGCGCATGAATAGTTGCCCGAGCCTCCGGCGTCACACCCAGAATCAATGCAGAGCCAGTCAAATCAAGACCACGATCCTGCTGTGCGATTAGAATCTGAACCGACTCGGAGAGAAAATTTCGCGCCCACCAGATGTGATTTTCGCATACCAGTGCGTCTGCAGATTTTAAGGTAAGAAGAGTTGCCGGCCAGGTGTCAATTGAATCTTTCACCAGGTCTCGCCAGGCTCCACCCACGCGAATTTGAGTGTGCTCACCCGAAAGTTCCTCAATGCGGCTGCGGAGGTCATGGTTTGCCGAAAGCTCTGAAAAAGTTCGCTGATTTTCAAGACCAGCTGCATTCATTAACGACTCGAGCACTATAAAACGAGGATCAGGTCGACTTTCTGAGAGCTCCACCCACTTGAACATCAGCTCTCGCTTGCCAAGATCTTGCGACCCACTAAAATATCATTTTTAATTTGCGCCACCAGTTCCTGGGCATTTGAGAATTTTTTTTCTGCACGAATGCGCTCAACAAAATCTATTTGAATCATTTCACCGTAGATGACCTGATCAAAATCTAAAATATGCGCTTCGATGCTCAGTGGTTGACCATGGTTTTCGGCAAAAGTTGGATTGAGGCCAATATTGACCACGCAGTCGAAGGTTTGTTGCGCTTTATTATTCGTAATCAACACGCGACCGCAATAAACTCCACGGGCCGGAATCGTTTCAGCACTCGTTCGTAAGTTCGCAGTTGGAATCCCGATCGTACGCCCGCGTCCAAAACCTTTCTCGACTAAACCCGAAACATAGAACGGACGGCCCAAAAGTTTTGTCGCCAACGCGACATCGCCATCATGCAGGGCCTGGCGAATGCGCGAACTCGAGATGAGTACATCGCCAATCCGCACCGGCGGAATGACTTCAACCGAAAACCCGATCTCGTTTGCACGAGTTTTCAAAAAATCAATCGAACCTCCGCGGTTTGCGCCAAAGGTAAAATCATAACCAACGACCAAAGTTTCGGGACTAAAAGGACGATAGATCCACTCCAGAAGATATCGATCTGGCGCCAGCTGCGAAAACTCACGCGAGAACGGCTCAACCACTAAAACATCGAAGCCCATTATTTCGAGCCCGCGACGCTGATCCTCAAAATCAAAAATGCGCTGCAGTCCACGACCGGGGTGTAAAACTTTCATCGGATGAGGATCAAAAGTCATCACCACCGACGGCAGCCTCAACTCCAGGGAGCGTTCGCGAACCCTCTCAAAGAGCGCACGATGGCCAAGATGTAAACCGTCGAAATTTCCGACGGTCAAAACTGATTTCGAAAGAGGGGCGGACATACTGCGAACACCGTTGATGATTTGCACCACAATAAAATAGCTCGAAACAGACGCGCTGTTGATTGAATTTTCTTAGGCATATTGATACCGTGCGTCGCATGTCCAACCCATTTCCAGCTATCAAAAAGCTCCTCCATTTCGGCATGCTCAAGGCATGGCGCACTCGCACGTTTTGGATTCGCGCAGGCTTATGCTGGTGTGTGGGTGCAGCTCTCATCTTTAACGAGGAGAGCTCCAATTTTGATCTGCGATTTCAAATTCGCGGACCACGCCCAACCACTAATAAAATCGTAATCGTTGATGTCTCCGAAAAAGATTGGGCAGATTTCAATCCCGACAACCGAAATATTTTGCGCCCTCTCAAAGAGGTGATGAGTTTCACCGACGCTTTTTTTTGGAGCACACCTGCGTGGAAAAAGTTGCTCACCCATCTTCTCAGCGCACAGCCGGCTGCGGTTGGCGTGACATTTTTCTTCGGCGAAAATATCCATATCCCGTATATCTCTGGCGACACGCGAGATCTTTTTGAGGATGAACGTGTTGTTTGGGGTGCTGACTTGGATCCGGCGGGGCGAGTTTTGGTTCCTGCATTTGCAAGTGCGTACAACACGAATGTTGGCGTGCGCGCCGTGCATGCCGATGATGACGGAAACGTGCGCCGCTTTGCTTCTGCACCTCTTTACTTTCCGAGTTTACCGGTTCGAATCGCACAACTTGCCGACCCAAAAATTGTATCCAACGTTCGTCAATACCAGTCCAATACTTTGATCAACTACCGCGGCGGCGCCAGCTCCTTTCGGGTTGTTACATTCAGTGATGTAATCTCGAACCGAATCGCCCCTGAGACTCTGCGGAACGCCGTTATTCTCGTCGGCAATCTCGGTAGCAGTGCGGAACAAATGCAAACGCCGCTCGGGCGCATGAGCCGCGTCGAAGTGATCGCTAACATTGTCGACAACGTGATCGGCCGACGCTCACTTCATCGTGCGCCAGATTTTGTTTATCTTTTGCTACTTTTAGCGCTCATGGCCGGATCGCTCGCTGTCATCTCGATGTATCCGCAGTCGGTCGCACTCGTGTTTTTCACCATGACGGGAATTCTTTGGGCCGCAGCAAGTTGCTGGCTCTTTGACACACTCTATTTCTGGTTGCCGGTTCTGGCTCCTATTACTCAGCTCACCGTCACCTACATTATATTTTTGAGCTTCCAGCTTTCGGTCAACGAACAGCGCGCTTGGCGTCTTGAGCAGGAGCAGCGCTTTGCGCTCGAAACCGAACAACTCAAGACAAACTTTGTCAGCATGATGAGCCACGATCTAAAAACACCAATAGCAAAAATTCAGGCGATCTGTGACCGATTGCTTGCAACTGCGCGCGAGCCAGCACTCGAACAAGATCTAAAAACTCTGCGTCGATCCAGTGACGACTTGCATCGGTACATCCAAAGTATCTTGCAGGTAACGAAGGTCGAGGCGAAGGATTTCAAAATTACGCTCGAAGTC
Organism: Bdellovibrionales bacterium; assembly: GCA_043758635.1. GTDB lineage: Bacteria > Bdellovibrionota > Bdellovibrionia > Bdellovibrionales > JAMPXM01 > JAYVND01. The sequence goes on along the minus strand of JAYVND010000555.1, from coordinate 8,694 downwards.
ACCGACATCAACGAGAACATCGAGCGCGTGATCGGTCGTTTGATGCCCTTGGCAAATGAGAGGCAGATCCGCCTAGAGACCCGGTTGGAGCCAATGTTCTCGATCGAAGCTGATACGAATCTCTTGCAGGAAGTCATTCACAACTTGATCGAGAACGCGATCAAGTACACTCCCGCAAGTGGGCAGGTGATCGTTCGCTCGGAGGAAAAAGATGACAACGTTGTGGTCGTCGTCGAAGATACTGGCCCGGGAATTGCCCCTGAAGAACAGGCTGCAATTTGGGAGAAGTTCACTCGAGGACGCGGTCAGGCACTTGAGAGTAAAGGCACTGGCCTAGGTCTTTACCTGGTAAAGTATTTTGTTGAGTTGCACGGTGGAAAAGTTTTTTTAGAAAGTGTTCCACAACAAGGAACTAAAATTGGATTTACGCTTCCGACGGTGTGAACAAACTTTGAGCTAAATTGATTTGGGCGAAATTGCTTTTGGGAGAATGAGACAATGAGCAGTGAAATTCAAGACGCATCCCAAATGGTGCAACCCCGCGCAACACTTCGCGCGCTGATCGTCGACGACGAAAGTGAACTTCGCCGCTCGGTGATCACCGTGCTGCAAAACGCCATGCCGAATTTTCAATTCGAAATCAACGAAGCGAGCAATGGCCGCGAAGCGCTTGAGAAATTTAAATCTGCGGATTGGGATTTGGTTTTGATGGACGTTCGCATGCCAGAGATGAACGGCATCGAAGCACTTCAGGCGATCAAAGAGCACGATCCTAGAACTTTCGTTGTGTTGATGACGGCGCACGCCAACGTGCAAGATGCAATCGCCGCGGTTAAAGAAGGCGCTTACGATTATCTCGAAAAGCCTGTTCAACCCCAACGCCTGATCGAAATCGTGACGCGCGCCTACGAGGCGTCGGAGATGGTCTCGCGTCTCGCGATCTCCAATCCGATTTTTGATGACGACATTGAAAGTGAATTTGTCGGCTCATCAAAAAAGATGCGCGATGTGTTTGATCTCATTCACCGTCTCTGCAAAGTCGACACGACTGTTCTCGTGCGAGGAGAAAACGGAACGGGAAAAGAACTTGTCGCGAAGGCGATTCACTACAACTCGCCTCGGAAAAGCGGTTCGATGGTTGCGATCAACTGCGGGGCTATTCCTGAAGCCTTGATGGAGTCTGAGCTTTTTGGCCACGAGAAAGGCGCATTTACGGGAGCACACGAGCGTAAGATCGGAAAATTTCAGCTCGCTAACAACGGTACAATTTTTTTAGATGAAGTCGCAGAATTGAAGCCAGATATGCAGGTGAAACTTCTGCGGGTGCTTCAAGAGCGCAAGTTCACGCCGGTTGGAAGTTCGCGCGAAGTGAAAACCGATGCGCGGATCATCGCTGCAACCAATCGCAATCTTGAAAAAATGATCGAAGATGGAAGGTTTCGCGAAGATCTTTTTTATCGCCTCAATGTCATGCCGATCTTCTTGCCTTCGCTTCGTGACCGCAGCGACGACATTGGCGAGCTAGCGGAATATTTCATTAAAAAATTCGCAAAGACTCACAACCGCATGCTTCACGGCGTAACCGACGACGCGCTCGCTCTTTTGCGCAGCTACCGTTGGCCTGGAAATATTCGTGAACTTGAGAACGTCGTTGAACGCGCATTCATTGTTGAAAACTCGCAAATAATCACGACAGCTTCTTTACCCGAAAATATTTTGGCACAAAAACATGCAGACGCTTCAAACAAAGCGCTCGGCGGTTCTCTGGATGCGTCTTTGGGTGCGACTTTAGGGGCTTCTGCGGGGACATTGGGCCACTCCGTTGGTTCGGCAGTAACAGCCAACTCAATTGTCACCGACGGTTCGGCTGGACCTATGGATTTCGAAGCGTTCAAAGAGCACGCCGAGAAAGAGTTTATTATCAATGCGCTTAAAGCCAACAATGGTCGAATCAACAAAACTGTAGCCGAGGCTAATATCCCAAAGAACACACTTTTGCGGAAAATCAAGAAGTACGGTATCAATGTACGCGAACTGAGTTCGGAAGAATAAACGGACTTAATTATTTTGGAGCGATCGTCATGAGTCAGACATTTGAATTTTTAAAAGCTGCAATTCGCAGTCCGCTGGAAGTCTCCACGATTTTTCCGACTTCCAAGTTTCTTGCCAATCGCTTGCTCAACAATGCCAAAGTTGAAGATGCAAAATCAGTCGTTGAACTTGGTTGCGGAACGGGTGCGATCACCCGCCATTTGCAGCCTCGCCTCAAGAGGCGCGATGCCTACACGGGCATTGAGATCAGCGCGCAAATGGTCAGCTACCTCAAGCGCGAATACCCAACTCTTAAATTTGCCGAGGGTCGTGCCGAGAATATCTGCTCGTTTGTAAGCCCGGGGTCCGTCGATTCAGTGGTCTCGAGCCTCCCTTGGTCCCTCTTTCCGAGTGAGATGCAGGTCAACACTCTCAATGGAATACATGAAGCATTGAGACCAGGCGGAGTTTTTGTGACTTATGTCTGCATCAACGCTCTCGTGTACCCAAATGCACAAGGTTTCTTGAAGGCGTTGCGATCGACTTTTACCTCGGTCAGCAGAAGTGAACTTGAGTTGCTCAATGTTCCGCCCGCTTACGTTTACATCGCAAAGAAATAAATTAATTTAGTTTTGTCTTTGTTTTGGCTGTAGAAGATTGCGGGCCGCATTTACCACGCGTTCGGAGTCTACTTTCTTCATGCAGTCGTGCGTGCCGATCGGGCACTTCACTGCCCCATGCTTTCCACAAGGTCGGCAGCTGAGTGCAACGCTCTCAACTTTCGCGCGATTTTGCCAGGGTCGGTAACCAAACTTCAAGACTGTTGGGCCGAAGATTGAAACCGTTGGAACGCCCGCCGCTGCGGCTAAGTGCATCGCTCCGCTGTCATTGCAAATCAAAAGATTGGCAAAACTTAAAATTTGCGCGGATTCAAACAGGTCCGTTCGACCGGCGATTGAAACAACACCCGGCACTTCTTTTTCGATCGACTTGCAAATTTCCACTTCGTTTGGAGCGCCTGTCAGGAGCACTCGAAAGCCGTCGTGCAAAAGGGCGCGCGCCGTTTCGCGGTAGCCCTCACTCGTCCACATCTTGGTGGGCCAAACGCTACCCGGTGCAAGGATCGCAATGCGATCATTTCTATTTAAATCTAATTCATTTATTAAAAGCCAGAGTTTCTCACTCACTCCGCATGTCGTAAGCCGAGACTTCAGAAACTCGGCTTCCGTCTCTCGAAAAATGGCATGAAGCTGAGAAAGCGAAGCAAGTTCCATCGATGCCCAAGTCGGCACTTCGCTAAGGCTGACATTCAAGTCAACTCTCGAATTGGAGTCGCCACCTGAACTGGAACTGGGATCAAAGCTGGAGTCGGTGCCGATCGAGACACTCTCTGCTTTTAATCTTAAAGACCTCAATTGCGAAACTTTCTTAACACTTATGCGTCTCACTTCTGCCGTCGCGACTCCTCCTGGTTCTCTTTGAGCCGCGCGGAACTCATTCAGCCTGGTGGACCAGTCGGCCTCAAGTGGTTCGAGCAAAGCTATCTGTCGAAGAGCTTCGGGAAGATCGATTGGCCTCTTAACTCGATCATCAAACACGAGAAAATTGAGAAAACCGGTGTAGCCGATTTTCCTTTCTGCTCGGAGTGACCGCACTAAAAACCGTGTGCGTGGTGATTCATGTGGGCAAATTAATAAACCAAACTCGCGCTTGCGGAGAGCCTTTTTTACATTGGCCCAAGATGATGAAGTCGAGCCATCCGACTTATCAAACTCAATTGCTTCATCTACAATTCTCGCCTGCACGAGAAACGAGCCAAGGCCTTTGCGACAAAGTAGAACCAGGCGATCTTGTGGCTTCAGGCGACGAAGTTCCTTCAAAAGAGGAATGCCGAGAAGTAGGTCCCCAACAAAAGCGGTCTGAATAATTAGATGCTCAATTTGTCGAACGTTGCCCAATGCCAGATCTCCTCAGAATCCGCCGAATCATCTGAGAGGATATCGGCCAATTCATTTTTATGCTCGCTCTTTACATTTCTCAATTCCGAGGCAGGCACCAATATGATTCCGTCTCTCACAAAAGCCTCGCCGGCAAGGATGCCTTCAAGCAGAGTCTCCATTGGCACCAGATCATAACACATCGGATTTCGATCGCATCGTCGTTTCCAGCAAGGCGAGCAGCTAGCCTCGCTTAAAACACGGAGGCCACGATTATAGAGGTCAATTTCATGCGCGCATGTCGGGCCAAACCACGCGACAGTCCATTTTTTGAGAGCGATCCCCATGTGCATTCCAAGACTGTCGCCCGTAACAATCACATCGCAGGCTTCGACACTCACCAAACCATCGCGCAGGCCGCTTTCGGTTGGCGACTGGATCACGCTCTTGAAACCATGTGCGATCTCTCGATTGCGATCCTTGTCTTCACTCCCGCCCAAGAGCACGACTCGAAATTGCGGAAAGTTCTCCAGCCGTTCAATTAATTCACGGTGAACTTCAATGGATAATTTTTTGTATGGAATCACGCCACTGCAGCCAGTGTTCAGCCCAATCAGGACAAGATCTTCGCCGTCTGTCCAATTGGCTCGACGACAAAGGGCTTCGCGCTTTTCACCTCCCGTTAGCAAGAGACTGTATTCGTCACGCCTGAAAGGTCCAAGCTCGAGCGCTTCATGGATAAGCTGAGTCTCGGTTTTCTCGTTGATGAAAAACTTTTTTTCGTTCGAGAGACCAACCTCCCACAACTCAGTTGCAGCCTGGGTCGCTGGGCTCACCGCGCCGGTGCGTGGATCGACAATGAAGCCGTAAACAAGATCAGCTTGCGTGCACTTCAGAACTCCAGCACTTTTCTGGCCTTTGTCGATCATAAAGGCGACGTCAAACTCAAGCGCTTTTAGCGAAAGCAAATCGTCATTGCTTGTCGTCATCACGCGATCAATTAGCGGATTGCCATTTAACAACTGATCTGCAGGTTTTTGCGTGACCCAAGTCACGTGACAAGATGGAAATTTTCGATGGATCGCGGGCAACAAAGCAGTCGATCGAAGTACTGCGCCGAGCGCTTCAAGATGAATGATCAGCACCCTCATCGAGGGAATACTCAGACTCTTGCAACGGGTGTCACAAATTTGACTTTTTCCGCAGGGCTTATATCCGTTGAAATGGCGACAATCGGTCACTGGCATATGCTTTAAGTTTAATGCGACTTTGGGCTCGTAAACAAAACAATGGCGAAAACCAATTGAAAGTCCAGACCTTGGATGAGTCTGGGCCGCGCTTACTTAGGCTCTTCGCCGTATTCGACTTTCTTCGCAACCGCGACAACTTTGCCAATTTTCAACTTGCTCTCAACCCGCACGAGCATCTTGCGATCGTCGTCGGTAAGCCAAATGAATATATCGCCAACCGGCTTAAACACGCCGTTCAACTCAATGCTCGGCTTCGTCACGATGGTATCGAATTCGCCAGCGGGAGTTGAAATGTGTTCTTTGCGAACAACTTCGATTGTGATTATCAAATTCTCTTTTTCATGTGCCACTCGATATGAGATTTTTTTGCCAACTGTGAGCTGAAAGGTGCGTAAATAATAGAGCGCTGTGAAGACGTTCTGCGAATATGGCAGAATCGACCATTCATCCTTTTCATTTTTCTTGCCGCGTTCTTTGGTGATTCGCGTGTCCCAGAAAGTCGCCACCATTTTGGACCAGTCAAAAACGCAGCGAGATTCTCGAAGCTGCTTCGACTCTTTCACATGCACAGCGTAGCTGTAGGGAACAAGAGTCTCATAGTCGACAAAGGATTCAAAAGAATCCTCAACTGCATAAAACATTGCAAACACCGAAGTCGACTGAGCCTCACCACTAAAATGATAACTTTTGCGGCCGTTGACGCCCACGAAAGGCTGGACGGCGAAGGAAATATCTCCTGCCGAAACCGCGAAGTAGCTCGCATCTAACGTTACCTTTTCCCCGACACGGAATGGATCTTTGTTGGGACGACGTCCACTAAATCCTTCGGTGTCTTCCATCGTGGGCTGACGAACCGCCGGGGTCGCGGATGGCGCAACAACCGTTACCGCGGAATCAGCAGCTGCCGATTTAGCACCGCGACGATGATTCTTTTTACCCACAAGCGGCTTATCTGTATTTCGACTGCTCACGTTTGATTCTGTCGAAGAAACCGAATCAGGAATGACTCCTCCGCCGGGTGCGAGGGATGGCGCGGTCATATCCCGCTTTGAAGGCGACGAATCGGTGATCGGCTGCGGAGGGATGCCAGGAAGTTTGACGTACAAACCTGGATGCCAGAGATTCGAAAGATCACTAAACTTAACGGCTTTTTCGGCTTCGTCATTCCGAAGATCCGAATCGGCGTTGTCGGATTTTAAGATCGAAGAGCAGGCTGGCGTCGCCAACAAAAAGCCCGAGCTCAATAAAAATAAACATAACTTTTTCACACTGGCTCCCTGAGCGACCTTGCTCAACTGACATTCACTGTGTCGCAAGGCTTTCGTGGATGTTCACATGATGACGGCACGTCCATCGCAGCTGATAAAATTGTCTCATGATTTATCTAACCGGCGCAAATTTCAGTCGCGAAACTCTTTCCATCGTCGGTGGATCCACATCCACTGTCCAGGATGCAGTCGAATCGCATCTTCCACCCTATCAGTATAAATTTGAGTCATCACTGCAATATTTTTCTCTTTATCTCCAACATCTTGATATGGCACGGCCGGTAAAAATACCATTTCGTGACGACCATCATCACGGCGCCACGTGTAGCACGGAATGACCGGAGACTGCGTTCGACCCTGCATGATTGCGAGCCCCATTGCGGTGCCCGTAGTTTTACCAAAGAATTGTGTTCGCACGCCCACCGGCGGCCCCATCCATTGATCAATCACAAAGATCACGATCTCATTTCGCTTCAACGCCCGCAGAATATCAAAGCTACTTTTTTCGGGCGCGATGAACTTTGTACCGAGACGCATGCGCATTCCGAACCAAAGATCATTTAGCCAGCGCGTTTTAAATTCTTTGGAGATTAAACTCACTTTGTACCCGCGAAGCGAAAGGCCCGCAATCGCGAGATCCCCATTTCCCAAGTGCAATGTCGCAAGCATCGCGCCTTTGCCTAAATTGAGTGCGGTTTTTAAATGCTCTTCTCCATGAATCGCGAAGCGGTCGTTTACCCGCTCTGCTTTGAGATACGGAAAAAGCGAATACTCCATCAAGGTGCGGCCGAGATTGCGCAATGAAGCTCGTGCAATGGCAGTGCGCTCAGGAAGACTTTTATCTGGAAATGCGATGGTCACGTTATCAACCGCAATTCGGCGTCGAATTCTTAAAACGTCGAACCAAAAAAAGGCCAGCGCATCACCTAGAAAATTACGAGCAGGGCGCGGCAAGTGTGCGATAAAAAATCCAAGTAATCTAGCGAAGGAGCCGATCAAGAGCTTCATAAAAATCCTTTAGCCTTCGCGGCGAATCCTTCTCGATCACATTTGGAAACTCGGTCACCTTCGTTTCCAAAATTGCAACCGCCACTGGCAGTTTCGCAGCCCATTCCTTTAATTTCACCGCATCTTTTTCAGTCATCACGATCGCATCAACTTTTTGACGAGCGACCTCGTTTTCGATTCGAAGCAACGCTTGCTTATCGTACTTCTGGTGGTCGTCAAAAATCAAATGACCGGCCACTTGTGCAGGCGTGGCCTGCACGACTGCCTTTTCAAAAGTTTCGGGGCGACCGATTCCTGAAACTAAGAGCAGGCGGTCTGAGGAGGAGAATGAAAAAGAAGTTTTTCTTTGACGGTCCACAAACTGGGTGATCACCGCATTCGTGCACACCACCGGTGTAGGATAGGATTGTGAAAGCTGACGGTGAATCCACGTAAGTTGCTCAGGAGTTCCTAAGTTGCACTTCGTAACGAAAACCAGCCGAGCCCGGCGTAACGATGCGAATCCTTCACGTAAACGTCCCAGCGGCAGTGAATGGTAGTGCCAGCGAGGCTGCGTCGCATCGATTACGACAATGTCCATTGCGCGGCGAAGTTGGCGATGCTGAAAAGCATCGTCCGCAAATATTATATCGATTTTGTTTTTACCAACCTTAGCGTCTCTCATTTTTTTCTTAGCCGCACTTGAATTGCCTGAATTCATCCGGGCAAACCTTGCAGGCGTCTGCTGCGTTTTCCCTGGTTCTGTGCCTCCGAGTTTGACACTGTCGAACTTTACGTCGCCCAATTTTGTGCCGACCGGTTTTTCGTCGTTCGAACTCACAAGCTCAGCCGGCATCAAGAGAGCCCGCACAACCTCAGACCGTTTCGGGCCGATAAAAACCGGTACCTCAGGAAATCGTTCCGCATACCAACAGGGTTCATCACCATATTTTGTCGCATCTTGCCCTGAAGGAATTCGCGGAACCTGCGCCCAACCCTCCTTGATTTCTGAGCCGTATCCACGAGAGACAATCGCCACCCTTAGGTTGCGATCGAGACAAGCTTGCACCAAAAGTGCGGTAAGCGGAGTCTTACCAGTTCCGCCGACGGTCAGATTTCCAATGCTCACGATCGGCGTGTCAAAGCCGTATGATTTGAGTAAACCAAAGTCATAGAGCCGATTTCGAAAAGCCATCACTAAAAAATAGAGCGCCGCAAAAG
>JAYVND010000554.1:0-11674 GCA_043758635.1 Bdellovibrionales bacterium | reverse complement strand
GGCTATTTGGCTGCAATCTTTCGACCGGTATCATCCATATTTGTGCTTCTTCATTGATCGGTCGAGCCACGGGAACAGGCGCAACATTTGGACTTGGTTGGACTTTTGCAGAACTTGTCGATGTAATCGGATGGTTCTGCGCAGTCGCGCCAGCGTGAGCGTTCGAATGGGTTCTTTTCACTTGTGAATGCACGGGCGACGGCTCTTGATCTGCCGCGCTAGCGGCTGGGATTAATCCCGATGCTTGCGATATTGTAGATTGTTTCGCCTCGGCACTTGTGGGCACCGGTTGGGAGTGGTTCATCGTTGTGGGTAAAGGAAGTGAGTTTTGAGTATTCGATTCAGCAGGCGTACCCTGTTGGCTATTCGCCAATGAATTTGGAGTATCCATGCCTCCGAATAGGCTACCCAAACCCCTGCCTAATCGCGCTTTTTTATTTGTGTTCGGCTTTTGTGTCGAGTTTTCAGGCATCTACAGCCCCCTGAGAAGCGGCCTGTTGAGGAGCTTTTGCGCCGACTCGCTGATCCAGTTCATCAGCCAGCTCGAGGTACTTCACGGCTCCGATTGATTTGACGTCATACTCTACGATGGGTTGACCATGTGAAGGGGCCTCACTCAGACGGACGTTTCGGGGAATGATGGAGCGGAACACTTTATCACCGAAATGGTTCTGTATCTCGGAAACGACCTGATGACTTAGATTGTTTCGCGTGTCGAACATGGTGAGGACGATGCCTTCAATTCTTAACTCTGGATTGATGCTCTTCTTTACAAGGCCCGCGGTATTAAGCAGTTGGCTCAGACCCTCGAGTGCGTAGTATTCACACTGAAGCGGGACGATGAAAGTATGCGCAGCTGCCAGCGCGTTCAGGGTCAGCAGTCCGAGGGAGGGCGGACAGTCGATAAAAATATATTCGTACTGACTATCCACAGCTGCCAGCTCATCCTTGAGTCGGAACTCACGACGCGGAGTATCAACTAGCTCGATCTCTGCTCCGACTAAATCAGGATTTGCGGGAGCAACGCTGAGGTTTGCGGTTGCGCTCTTGCGAATCACTTGTTCGAGCGTCGCCTCACCAATAAGGACATGATAAATATTGTTGTCTTGGTATTCATATTTCTTTAATCCAAGTCCGCTTGAAGCGTTTCCCTGTGGATCAAGATCTACCAGAAGTACCTTTTTTCCCCGGGCTGCGAGCGATGCTGACAAGTTCACGGAGGTGGTTGTTTTTCCAACTCCACCTTTTTGATTAGCCACGCAGATAATACGAGCCATGAGTACTCCTAGATGTTTTTTTACGAAGCTCTTCTTTTTTCATCCTACACCGTAAATATTTCAAGTGTTTTTGCCGAATGTTCTACGTGGAACATTCTTTTTTACGTAAAATGGTTGGAATGAAGGCATCTTTTAAGCTTATAGCAGCGCTCTCGATAATCGTTTTATTCGCAGGCTGCGAAAAACCTGACCCAAATCCTGAATTTCGCGATCCGATCTATGGGGATCTGCAGAAAGAATCTGATTCGGCAGTGAAAGACGTAGAATCTGCGAAAACAGAAGCCGATAAGTTGACAGATGATATATCTAAACTAGAGCCGCGCGATCCAAGTCGATCAGTCATGGTCAATCAGCGAGTGGCGAAAAACAAAGCTGAAGCCGGCAGTCGCCAAAGGGCAAATTACTTTAAAATAAGAGCAGAACAACGCCGTGACACAGACAGGCGAGACTATCTACGTGCCTTCGATGCAAAGAAACTTTGGCCTGACCCAAACGAGTTTAAAAATTACGAAGTGATGCGAAAACTGCAGACAACCTCTCGCTCTTGGGATGATCGAGTTCCAAAAAATACGAGAAATGATAAGGGTGGACCGAAGCCACCTAAGGGCGAAAAGAAAGTTGAAAAAGCGACCGGCAGTGCGGAATAGAGCTGTTCCACGTGGAACAACTCTCCAAAAACTTGGGCAAGTACGTGAAGCTTTTTAAGGGCTCCGCAGACCAATGAAATCTCAACAACGGTCAATTTTATGCCTAGTAGGAAAACTGAAAGGAAACTGATAGAATAATTTGCCCGTAATCCGCAGCCTTCGAGATGAAAACTTCCATTTCTAATCCTAGCGATGTGGTTGGCAGAAGACTGATCTAATCTCTACAAGTGTCAGTGACCGGAGCGGACGCGGGTAGGTATAGGGCAAACGAAAAAATCTGTTGCCGTCATCTGGTTCGACACCCGGAACGCCTCTAATTAAAATAGCTGAATAACTTGTTCCACGTGGAACATTTCAATTTCAGTTCGAAACGGCGAGGTCTCTGATGCGACCACGGCCTTTTAAATGCACGATCAAGGCCTGAATCGCCGACGGGTTGACACCACTGATTCTTTGCGCCTGCGCAATGTTGATCGGACGGACAGCATTAAGCTTCTCGATTTCCTCCTTAGACAATCCGCGGATGAGAGAAAAATTTAGATTATCGGGAAGGGACAAACTCTCGAGACGACGCGTTTGCTGAATGAATTCCTGCTGCCGGTCGATGTAACCAGAATATTTGATTGCGATTTCAACTGGCTCCACCACAAGAGGATCCGTGTCGAAACTAAAACCAAATGCTTCGAGACTTGAAACATCCAGCTCGTTTCTTCTCAGGAGTTCCTCGAGGGTCGCTGGCTTGTGGAGCGGGCCGGTTCCCAATTGTGCCAAACGATCCAAAGTTATAGCATTAGGAACCAATCGGCTAGATCGCAGCGCGTCATGTAAAACCATCTGTCGTTTTAAAATTGACTGGTACAGCTCGAAAACATTGACGCCCAAAAGCCCGAGCTCTCCACCGATCTTCTGAAGTCGCGACAGCGTGTTATCTTCACGTAAGACCAGCCGATGCTCAGCGCGCGAGGTGAACATTCGGTATGGCTCACGCGTCCCCTTCGTCACTAAGTCATCGATTAGAACACCAATATAGGCATCAGACCGCGAAAGAATCAGTGGCTCGCGATCAAGAATTTTTAAAGCGGCATTTACTCCTGCCATAAATCCTTGAGCAGCCGCTTCCTCATAACCACTCGTACCGTTAATCTGTCCTGCGAGATAAAGACCGTCAATCGTGCGAGTTTCAAGAGTATGGCGAATTTGCGTAGGCTCAATGTAATCATATTCAACCGCATAGCCAGGACGCAGAACTTTTACATTCTGCAAACCAGGAATAGTTTTTAAGAACTCGTACTGAATCTCGATGGGCAAACTAGTTGAAATTCCTTGTAAATAGATAGACTGACTGGTCAGGCCTTCTGGCTCAAGGAAGGTTTGGTGGCTCGCTTTCTCTGCAAACCGCGTGATTTTGTCCTCTATGCTCGGGCAATATCTTGGACCACGACCTTCGATATTGCCCGTGAACATCGGAGACTTGTGTAGGTTCGAGCGGATGATTTCGTGTGTGCGGTCATTCGTATTACTTAGCCAGCACGAAATTTGTGGAAGTTTCAACGTCCGTGAACTGCGCACGCTAAATGGGTAAAAGATTTTATCGCCGAACTGCTCGACTGTTTGGCTCCAGTCGATCGAATCCTTATGCAGCCGCGGTGGCGTTCCGGTCTTCAAGCGGTGAACTTCAAATCCGAAATCTGCGAGTTGATCAGAAAGACCAATCGAAGCTTTTTCATCCACTCGACCGCCCGAGATTTTTTCGAGTCCAATGTGCATGACACCATTCATGAAAGTTCCGGTGGTGATGACCACCGCACGGGCCCGAATTTCAGAACCGTCCTCGATCACAACTCCTTGGCAAATCGCTCCGTCTAAAATTAAACTCTTCACTTCGTAAGCAAGAAGCCTCAAATTCGGTTGAGCCTCAAGCACATCGCGCATGTACTTCGAATAGAGATCTTTATCTGACTGAACACGCGAACCACGAACCGCTGGACCCTTGCGAGAGTTCAGCCGCTTGAACTGAATGCAGGTTTCATCGGCTGCGCGTCCCATCTCTCCGCCCATGATGTCGATTTCACGCACCATGTGACCCTTTGCGAGACCACCAATCGAAGGGTTGCAACTCATAAAACCAATTTTACTAAGATCCGTTGTGACCATTGCTGTCCGAAGGCCCATTCGAGCGCTGGCTAAGCACGCCTCAATTCCAGCATGACCAGCCCCAACAACAATCACATCAAATTGAGTATTCAAATCAGCATTCATTATCACGTCCAAAGTTATTAAGGATCACTTGCCTAAGCAAAACTCCTTGAAGATTCGATCGATCACTTGCTCATCGAATTCCTGCCCGAGTAATTCGTGGATAATTCGAACAGCTTCTTGAAGTTCAAAGGCAACGAATTCCGGACTCGCGCACTCTTTAATCAGTGCGATCGATCGCACGAGACCGTCCAAAATTTTACTAAGGCATTCCAGATGCCGGGCTTGAGTAACAACGCTTTGATCTTCGACTACCACCTGGGCAACTTCCTGATTAAGCACTGCCTCCAGCCGAGCGATACCTTGTTGCGTACTCACGGATATCCAATGGACTCGATCTCTCAGACTCTCAACCAGCGGATGCTTCTTATATAAATCGAGAGTGTTATCAGGTCTTATTAAATCGATTTTATTTAAGACGAAGTAACGATTAGTCAACGCACCCGCAGCGCGTGTGCGCAAATCTTCATCTCGAGCCTCCGAAAGTTTTGACTGCCAAGTTTCATCACATAAATCGATCAGATGAAAAACTACGTCGGCCGAAGCCATAGCGCCGCGCGATTTCGCAATTCCGATCTTTTCAATTTCGTCGTTGGTCTCACGAATACCGGCTGTATCGATCAACGTCACCGCGACGCCACCGATACTGACGCGACCCTCAACCGGATCGCGAGTAGTTCCCGCATGGGGCGTCACGATCGCACGATCCTCTTTAAGAAATGCATTCAATAAACTCGATTTACCCGCATTTGGAGCGCCAATCAGCGCCACGTGCAGACCATCCTTAATAATTCGACCAGCACGATACGTCCCTAACAACTGCTGAACGAACGCTATCAATTTAGATGTTCGGCCCGTGAGCACCTCCGACGCAATCACTTCAATATCTTCTGCGGAGAAATCAATGCTCGCTTCAAGTTGTGCCAGAATCCAGACGAGATCATCTTCGATATGCCGGAAGTCATTTGAGAGCGACCCCTGCAGTTGACGAAGCGCAACCTTTGCCGATTGCTTGGATTGGCTTTCGATCAATGCCAGAACACTCTCAGCCTGAACAAGATCGAGTCGACCGTTCAAAAACGCACGATAAGTGAATTCACCCGGACGAGCCAAGCGCGAGCCTGCGAAAATCAATTCAGAAAGAATCGAGGAAGTGAGCGCTTGTCCGCCGTGACACGAAATCTCGATCGTCTCTTCGCCTGTAAAAGATCGACCCTCAGCAAAGCACGAGACAAGAACTTCATCGATGGCAGAGCCAGCGTGAACGCTTTTAAGTATCCCGTAATAAATTCGGTGTGACTCTGGCTGAGTAGGCAAAAATCCGCAAAGCCTGCGGCCCACTGAGTAGGCAGCTTGACCACTCACGCGAAGAACTGCGATGCCACCAGTTCCCGGCGCCGTAGAGATTGCACAGATCGTATCTTGATCTTCTAACTTGTCGAACATGCCAGCCTTCTATCAGAAGCCACTCGGAAAGGGCAGCTATCACGCAAAAAACCTCGTAAAAACCCCACATTACGAGCCATATTCGCGGTAAATCCGAAAAAACGTCCTGGGAACAGCCACCAGAGCAGATTCCAGGATTCAAAATTCTGCAAAATAGACAAAAAAAGAGGAGCCAAAGCTCCTCAGATCAAAACGCTAAAATTTTTTCAGGATGGGAACAGCTCATTGAGCGGAGACTTCGAATCGAAAATCACGAGATAACGATTGCTGACTCCAACTCCGATTATACGTTCCCATTGCGATCATTTGCTTCATCATCCATGTCCTGGCCAGCAGACGGACCTGTAGATTTGACCGGATAAATCTTGATCTTTTTGTATAGACCTTCGCCGACCGAACGGCTACGAACGCGATCATCCGACGCGAGATGCTGATGGACAACCTTACGATCTTTGGGCGGCAGCGCGCGAAGGTATACGCTACGGCCTTGTTCGAGAGCTTTTTCCTTCAACTTCTCTGCAAGCTCAACAAGTGATCGATTCGATTCGGAACGGAAACCGTTGCTATCGAAACTCACATTGGCTTTCAAATCAGCTAACTGATGCTGAAGAACGCGCTTAATGAAAAGTTGAAACGCGTCGAGAAGAGCGCCTTCTTTTTCGGTCACGAGGTCTTCGTCTGCGCCCGAAAGCTCGACGGTGATTTCTTCGATTTCACCGTTCATTTCGCTACGAACATCAAAAAGTATATCTAAGTGAGCGCGCTCGACAAGGCCGGTCATCACGTCTTCAACTAATGAAATCGCTGTTCCGCCAGTTGAAGCGGCAATTAAAGAAGTTTTCTTTTTTGCGCCACCGCCAAAAAGTTTACTGAAGAATCCTGACATTAAGTCCCCCTAGGCTTTCGCCGAAATAACAGCACTTGCCGCCGGTTTATCTCGCATCAGCACGTACTGCTGAATAACTGCGAAGAGCGTGCTGACGAAAATGTACAGCGTGAGTCCGCTCGGCAAACTGACCATAAAAAATGAAAAGAGCACTGGCATCCACATCATAATCTTCGCTTGTGCAGGATCCATCGCTGTAGGTGTCAGCTTCTGCTGTCCGAACATCGATATTCCCATTAAGACGGGCAAGATATAATACGGATCTTTTGCGCTCAGATCCTGAATCCAAAACATAAATGGAGCTCGGTACAATTCAACACTCTGTCCGAGAACACGGTAGAGAGCAAAGAAAACCGGCAATTGAAGAAGCATCGGGAGGCATCCACCAACCGGATTTGCTTTATTCCGTTTCATCAATTCCATGATCTCTTGATTCATCTGAATCTTCTGCTCAGCAGGTTTATCTTTGTAGCGTTCTTTGATCCGATTCATTTCTGGCTGAATCTTCTGCATTGCCTTCATCGAACGCGTAGAGAACACGTTAAAAGGCAAAAGGACGAGTCGAACCAAAATCGTCATTAGAATGATTGCGACGCCCCAGTTGCCGCAAATCGAAAACAAGAAACGCATCAACTGAAGGAGTGGCTTGGCGAGTAGTGCGAAGAAACCATAATCAATCACTTTTGCTAAACGCGCATCGATCGACTCAAGCAAAGTGTATTGCTTGGGCCCAGCGTAGCCAGTGTAAGCATAATTCATTTGATCGCTGATATTTGTAGGCTGGTAACGAAGAGTGCCCGCTACAGTAACAGCTTGAGCCGGCATCTTCGCCTCGAATGCCGGGATCGTTGATGAATGGTCGATAATCGCCATCGTGAAATAATGGGTGCTGATTGCCATCAATTCAACATTTGCCTGAAGATATGAAACGCCTTTTTCACGCGTGATCGTTTCGCGCTTGTTCTCGTTTTCACCGGCAGCATAAATATCTTGAGTTTCGTAAGAGCGCGAAAGAAAACCGCCCTTCGTTGTCTCAGGTACCGAATCACTCAAAACCGTTTCGAAACCTTTAAAGCCAGCAGTTGCGTGATTGACCTGAATCGCTGTCGCAATCGTGTAGTCTTCGGGGTGAAGTGTGATCGTCTTTTCGATCGTCAATTCGCCCGAAATTGCGTGACCGACAAATGTCTTTTCGTCCTTCTTATCGATCGTAAAATTCAAAGGCTCTGCGGAATTTAAAAGACGAGTCGTGAACGGATAATCAGAATCAACTTTCCCAAGAACGATCGGCTGATTGTCGCGAGTTCGAAACCCCTTGAGATCAATGTCCTTCAGCCCCATCCCGCGAGAGGAGATTTGAAAGCTCCATTTGTCGTCGGAGAAATTTTGAAAAGTTTCGTTCGAGCTTGCTTGCACCGAAGGTGGAATGGAACCGGGCGCCGCGGGAGTGACCGCAGTGGTTCCAACGATGGCGACCGTCGGAGACGCGCCAGAAGTGGAGCCAGAAGTGAGCCCAGGAGAAGCGCCCACAAGTGGTGAGGGTGCTGGAGCCGCTGTGACCGCACCAGCTGCAGGAGTGGGATATTTAAACTCCATGAACTTTGTCCAGCCCACCCAAAATGCCATGACGACAACGAGAGCGATGATGGTACTGCGATCAAAGAAATTTGGTTTATCATTTTGCGGAGTCATATTGCCTTTCCATTCGGTCACAATCTTCACAAGAGGGAACGGGGTCAAATCCCCAAGGTCCTCCCGGACGACAACGGCCAATCCTTCGGATTGTCAAAGTCAGAGCTTTCAGTGGACGATGATTGTGAATTGCTTCGAGCGCATATGCGGAACAGCTCGGCTCAAAGCGGCACGCGCCCCCGAGATGAGTCGTTCCGAGCGATCGGTACAATCCGAGCACGAGGAGCATCGCTTTTCTTAAGACGACTTCCAACATGCTCCCAACCCCTGTCCAGAATCTTTGAGAACTGTTCATAATCGAGCTTCTTATAAAAGTCGCCGGAAGTTTTACGGAATAAGAGATTCACATCGATTGGAAGAGTCGATTCGCTCAGCAGAACCTGGCGAAAATAGACGCGCGACCAACGTTTCAATCGGTTACGAACAACCGCCGGGCCAACTTGACGAGGGAGTGTCCACCCACATCGCATTTTGCCTTCTGGGTTGACCACGAAATTGAAAACGAGCCAATCCGCCGGATAGACTCGTTGTCCTTTTTTAACGATGTAAAGGAAGTCAGATCGATTCCGAAGAATCGAAAGGCGAGGATTACTTGCCACCCACAGTTACCGTCAAACGCTTGCGACCCTTTGCGCGGCGACGAGAGATAACATCCTGACCGTCTTTAGTCGCCATACGTGCACGGAAACCGTGAGTAGTTTTACGACGTTTGCGGCTTGGCTGATAAGTACGTTTCATGACAGACCTCTTGGTTCCATTGATCGAAAGAAGCAGGAGAAGACCATATTGTGGCGCACACGTCAAGTTGTTGAAAACTTAAGCGGTGCCTGTTATGTAGGGCTCGTTCGTGACTAACGCTACTGGAGCTTCAGAGGATAGTTACAGATTCATTACAGCCTCATTACCGATTCTGACTTTTTTGCGCAAACTGGATCGCTTATCAGAACGTTGGCAAAAGAGTTATCCACGAATGTGGAAAAGTCTCTGGAAGAAGTTGAAAACTCTTGGATTTTCTTCGAACCGGCTGCGTGGATAACCACTGTACAACAAGTGGATAGCCACCAGAGAGATTAAAGGCTGTCACACGAGTCGCCAACTGCATGAGCGGGCCGCGTCTCGAAACCAAGAGGCGCTTCGAAAAGACAAGCTGAGAGTGAATCTCAACGCAATGTTTAACGACGATATTTTGCGAAAATGTTCAGTGATCGATTTCCCGTTAGAACCTCAGAAGGGGCGAGTAGCAAGAATGCAAACGCAGACACCAATCTCAGAGTTCTGGAGCATCGTAAAAGCCAATCTTAAGGCAAAAAACTCCGAAAATAAACTCCTGCAAACTTGGTTTGAGCCGACAGAACTGATTAAGTACGAAGATAACTCTGCCGGTCGCCGATTCCAACTTGGCGTTCCCACTGAGCTTCATAAGTACTGGATATCGGAAAACCTCTTCGATCG
The DNA here is from genome assembly GCA_043758635.1 of Bdellovibrionales bacterium. Taxonomy (GTDB): domain Bacteria; phylum Bdellovibrionota; class Bdellovibrionia; order Bdellovibrionales; family JAMPXM01; genus JAYVND01. Next base: position 2,018 of record JAYVND010000554.1, on the reverse strand, counting down.
TCTTTGCTCCGAAATCTCGTCCCTGTATGGTCAACCGTTTCAAGTCGAGCTGATTGTCACCGGTCAGCAGGGTCGGATAGAACCCGAAAACCCGGCAGCACTCGAAGAGGCGATGAACCGCGCTCATCAAGATGTCGCGACACAACTCCAAAACCAGCAGTTAAAGAGTCAGATTCAGAAACTTCCTAGTGATGAGTTTGCGGGCCGGCGGGATATTCTCTCTCCAGAGTACACTTTCAGCACTTTTGTAGTCGGACGCTACAATGAATTTGCTCACGCCGCCTGTTTCAGAATTGCGGAGACACCCGGAACAGAGGGTTACAACCCTCTATTTATATGTGGACCCACCGGCATGGGTAAGACCCATCTACTTTTTGCAGTCGGAAATCATATCCGTGCAAAACACCCACACTTGCGAATCAACTACGTCTCAGCAGAACGATTTTTAAACGAATGTATCTCGAGTATTCGCCGGGGTGAAATGGATAAGTTCCGTCTACGCTACCGCGAGCGCTGCGACGTCCTTTTGATGGATGACATCTATTTCTTAGGCCGCGGTGAAGCGGTACAAGAAGAGTTCTTCCACACGCTCAATGATTTTTTCGAAAAAGGTCGCCAAGTCGTGGTCGCAAGCGACCGAATGCCAAAAGATATTAAAGGTCTCGAAGACAGGATTCGTACACGCCTCGAGTGGGGCTTGATTGCTGACATTCAGATGCCGGAGATCGAAACTCGCGTGGCAATTCTTCGCTACAAAGCTGAACGAAGAAATTTAAAGATCCCTGACGATGCCGTTGCTTACGTGGCTCGTATCTCGAAGCGTTCGATTCGAGAGCTTGAGGGCAACCTCAATAAAGTGAAGATGTACTCTGAATTACAGGGCCTCGAAATCAATCTGGATCTCGCGAAGCGAGTCCTATCCACGCACGACGATACGGCTATTATTTCGGTTGAAGAGATTCAAAGACTTGTCGCGGATCATTTTCGTGTCCGGGTCGTTGATCTCAAGTCGGCGAGCCGCACGCAACCGCTGGTTACAGCGCGCCAAGTCGCGATGTATTTGATCAAAAGGAATCTTGATCGTTCACTCGTAGAAATCGGGCGACACTTCGGTGGGAAAGATCACACAACCGTGATCAACGCATTGAAGCGAGTCGAGTCTCAACTGCTCAAAGATTCGGATTTAAAGAAAGATATCGATGAGTTACAGGGCAGAATCCACAATATTACAGGGGTGTGAATTGTATCTGTGGGCAACCTTGTGGATAAGCAAGTGGACGAAATTGGGGATTCGAGTTATCAACAATTTTCGGTTAAAACCAGGGCACCTTGTGCCTGGACTTATCCACGGTAAAAACATCGAGGAATCAGCTACTTAGACAGAGGATCGGGTTGTTAACACCCCCTACTGCTACTACTAGATTTTTATATATAAATAATAATAAAGAGAAACCCAGGATTTGGAACAGATCCGAATTAGAAACAAAATGCCAAGGTTCAAAAAATCTCAATTTATAAAAATCAGAAACTTTAAAAGAGTTTGAAAGCGTCTGACCAATTCATGATCCGGAGTTTAAAAAAGAACTTCACGAGAAGGCTTGCTCTCAAGGGCGGTTATGAGGGACAAATTCAAATCCGAGTTTCAATTCACGCCAAAGGTATCGAAAAATGATGATCGAAGTCGAAAAGAAAGACCTCATCTCGCTTCTGGGCAAAACCCAGAATATCGTTGAAAAACGCAATACCATGCCAATTTTGGTGAACGTGTTGCTTGAGTGCGACAATGGTCGCCTCAAAGTTTTCGCAACTGACCTCGAAGTCAGTCTCACCGACGAAATCCCTGTCTTGAAAGAGAAAAAGGGACGCGTAGCGGTTAACGCGAAAAACCTTTTCGACATCGTTAAAGAATTGAGCGATGGCCCAATTCAGCTTTTGAAGCGCGACAATAACTGGCTTGAAATTCGTCAGGCGAAATCGGTTTTCAATATCGTAGGGATTAGCGCTGAGGAATATCCAGT
>JAYVND010000553.1:0-11676 GCA_043758635.1 Bdellovibrionales bacterium | reverse complement strand
TCTAGTAAAGTAAAGCTAATCCGGGAGGGGTCCATGGGAGAGCCGAACAAGACTTTCAAAACGCGCAGTGAGCGGATGAAGAGTCAAGATGGTGAGGTCAATGCGTTTGTACGCTACTCATTGCCAAATCAGAGAGAGTCAAATAGCAACGCGCAGTTTGCCGACATTTCAGATTCAGGAATGCAGATCGTCGCGCGTCTTCCTACGTCTGCTCAGGTTGGCGATGAAGTGGAAGTGGAATTCACAGTTCCCGGTACGATGGAGTCTATCGTGAGTTCCGCGCAGGTTGTCCGCAAAACCAACGAGTTTGTATTCGCCGTCCGTTTTTTAGGCGTGAGTGAAAAAAATCAAGCTATGCTTTCGGCAGCGATTTCGCAGCGATTCATTTCAGCCCGCTGGAACATCTTGATAAAACCGACAAACAAAATAGTGAATTTGTTTAAAGCCAACAGCCAGGGGCTGATGATCTCGGCCTGTGCCCTGGTCTTTTTCGGAATCGTAGGCTCATTCATCTTTCTAAATTCAGATGAACACAAAGGTCTTTCACTCAAAACTTGGACCGCTCCCTATCCAAAACAGTGGGATAGGGATTACGTCAAACACTTCAGGGGAACTGAAGAAGTAAAAGCAAGCGACTCTGAGGGCCGCCGTCGCTGAGATTTCACCTTATGAACTCATATCATTTGTATTGGCCGGGGTATGCCTCATTCTCGAGTTGCATTGCCGTTACATTTTCGCCCGCTTCATTTTTCGTGATGCATGCATTTGAGAGCTTCACATTTTTATTGTAGCATTGCGGATATTTTTCTAGTTTCGCGCCGTCCACTTTAGTTGGTTTATTTACGCAGGCAGCTAGGGCAAACATAGAAAGAATAATCAAAAACTTTTTCATCGCAAGCTCCTCAACGGTTAGGATTTCAATTTACAACGGTAAATTTCAATCGGCAAACAACAATGCGAAACTCGGCTTTCACTTTGTTAAAACCGTGGGTCCGAGATTGGGTGAGCTGAGATTGGATGCGTTTGATAGGAAGGCCCGGCGACAGTCAAAATTTTCGACCAAAGCTGCGGAAGTTCAGCCGGCGAAATGGATTTTCTGACAGCATGCATTCTAACGCCCACCGCGTGCGTCGGTTTCATGCTGGTGCTTCGAACTTTGCCAGCGCTCGCGAATTTTGCGGATGCCAATTGGGATGACGAACATAAATGCCACAATTACGAACGTAGTGATAGTGCCGTCGCCTAAGATTCCGTTGAGCCAGAGAGTCGAAACCATTAGAACTCCGAAAAAAATCATATCTCCCGCGATCGCGAAAACCCAGCCCCACACAAAACCGTAACCTGCCGACTTTCCCGCAGCCCGTCCAGTCATCGGATCCGCTCCAAACGCAATTAAGATGAGCGAGAGCGGACCGAGCTCCGTCCCGTAACTCGCTGTAGTTTTCTTTACGGAATCACGAAACGCGGCGGTTATTTTCGTCAACGCGAGCGACTTTCGTGCCACCTTTATTAAACCAAGCATCAGCGGCTCAAATATCATCGCAAGGATGACATCTGAAATCAGATAAAGCGCAGCCGTTACGAACCATCGCAGGCCCTTTGCCTTTGCGAGCAGCACTCCTGCCGGAATCCCTCCACCGATCGGAATGAGGAATAGAACGAGCACCTCCCATGAGCTGCTGAGAGTATCCAGCGCATATTTCAAAACTTTCGGGTCGACCATTCCACATGATTGTGACCGTACGACCAAAACGCAAGGCGAAAGGCCGGGGAATCACGCCTTTATGAATCAGTCCCGGCTTCGTAAAGCCCACACCCCCATCCCAACCAGGGGTCCGTTCGATGCCTGTCAGGAGCCTGTCAGGAGCCCTTCAAATGAAAAGTAAAATCACGGTGCGGGTCACGGCCGATCGTAAATACTCGTAACATGCACGATCGGGGCGGCTCACTCTCGCACATGCAAAATGAAATAAACAAGAACCGATGACTTTTTAATTTGGTTGGCTCGTACGACTCTACGATCAACAGCGTGAGCGGAATTTTCACTGCGCGTCTCGCCGAAGAGACCGTCCAAGTTCTTGTTCAACGTGCGTCGGGCGCAATAGCGATCACCACAATTAAAGTTATCGCAGTTGCTGGCACAACTGAGAATATCTAACGTCCGTGTCTTAATTTCGAAGGCCCGATCGGTTATGTCTCGACAGCTGCTTCCGATGCTGAAACAATGCAACTCTATCGATTTGCGCTAAAGTTTCCAAACGCCGTGCTCCGTTTCGAAACTTTATCTGTTAGTGAAGGCAGTGGCGCGAATATCATCTCGGAAGGCCCCCACAGTTACGTGGCCCAAGCAATTTAAACGCGGAACTTAGACTTTGGAAAAGCTCAGCCCGACTGTAAAAGCCAGCTACGAACTTTTGCGAGCCACCCCCGGCTCACCTGTCTCTGAGCTCAAAAAGCGTTTTCACGAAATGGCGCTACTTTACCATCCCGACCGAAACTCAGATCTCGACGCTCCCGAACAATTTCGACGCGTGACCGAAGCTTACGAACTTCTGCTCAATCAGTCACGCGTGCGAGAGCTCAATCAAAACCATTTACGTGAAAGACTCCATCAGCCGGTTGTCCAAGGGCTTACGATCACCTTTGGCACATTCTTTGGCTTTCGCATATTTTATCCGGACCGAATCTCGACCGCCGATGTCGTCCGTATTTCGCTTACGGGAAAAATCGAAGCGCTCGCGAGAAATTCCGCCGGAAACAGGCCTCCCAGAGAAGTCAATGAGAACCATTCCATTCTTGATCATTCAGCCTATGACGCGATTGAAGTCATCTATGCTGGAAAGCTCAACCGAGGAGACGAAGAGAGCCTTCGGGCCGGCACCGGTCCTGACCATCTGACCGACCTACCATGGGTTCGCTTGAACAATCGCGGAATTCTACAATATCTAGATGGTGATTTCCGGGGAAGCGAAAGGTCTTACCGCGAACTATGCGAGCGCGTTCCTGGCAATATAGTTTTTATCTACCGACTTGCAGTTTGTCTGATCATCGATGGTTTCAAAAACCAGGCGCCGAGCTTCTTTTTCGGAAAGAGACCGGATCCAAAAAGAATCAACGAGGCACTGATGCTCCTTCGACTTTGCATTCGACTTGGTCACCAGCGCGAAGTGGGTCGACAGAAGTGCTTGGTGATTCAAAAAACTTTAGCTGATGTTCTAGAGCTCATTGGCAAAAAAGCGCAATCCAGAAAAGTTTGGCGTGAGATTCTTGAACAGGACGCCAAAAGTGGCGAAGCGACATTCCGCGTGAAAGGAATCGAGGCTGCTCGAAAACTTTTTCAATCGAAAACACCGCTTCAAAATTCAAGCGGCGATATTAAAAGCGCCTCCGAAACAAGGTTGCTCAACTCTGGAAAAAAATCGCGCTTGTAATGAAGAGCGAATTTGAACAATCGCTCGCATAAGTTCGCGAACGCTTACAGACAGATCGCGAGAGCCGGGGCCGGTGACCAAATGTAGATCGAGATGTCTTCGTTGTGCGCGTGGTTTTCAATTGCTTTCAAAACCTGATTCTCATTTTCATTTGTTTCGACGGCCGCTAGTTTCTCGGCCCACTTCCAAGATTTCTCCCGCGTGGTGTTGATCGCGAAGTTGATGACACCGTCAATGATCTTGCGATCGACAGGATTAACCCGGCACGTCTCATACTCTTGGACGATCGTTATGAGATCTGACATGCGGCGCTGAAAAATCAATGAGATTTTGTTGAAATCCTGGAGGTAAGTTGGATCAGCGTAACGTGTCGAAGGAATTGAAGCTAAAGCCACCGGCAAGTCGCGATTCACGTGCGCACTGATCGAGAGGAGAAGCTGGCCCGCAGGGGAAATTTTACCCCGTCGATTTTGTCGGAAGGCGGTTTGCCACGCAGGAGACACTTCACAATTCTTAAGGTCATCGCAATCAAAAGCATTTCTATAAAGACTAACGTACTTCAGCATCAACTCATTCACCCACTCTGGATGTTGAAACTGACTCTCCGCGAACATTCTTGGCATTTCAAGAGTCACCGCGTGATAAACGCGCATGAAGACGGCTCGAGTGTCACCTACAGGCAAAGTTTTCTCCGCAGCTTCAAACCACGCAACATCCTGTTCGAAGGTACCGAAATAATTCGCTTCACTCTGCATCCGAAGTTTTCGGGCTGGCGCAGTTCCAGGAACCGCCTGTTGCAAACTCGGGGACGCTTTAAAGGCTGTGCTTTCAACTGGCGCCTGCCCTGTTGCTTGGGCGGCAATAGAGACACCAAGCAGAAGATTGATTATGATAACAGTCATGGAGGCCTTTGCTAACTTGCGAAATGTAGCGCCAAATAATCCAAGACCAACAGCGAAACTTGAAAAAGAATTTTCGATAGATTTACTCACGAGTTCTCCATCCCAGGGCGATCATTGCCATGAGGTATAGTGATCTCTCACTGAGCTGTCCACTGCCAATCCGACTCGTGAGCCAACTCAAACAAATTGATGGGAATCTCGTCAAATTTTTGCCTGGCAAGGCGAGCGTCGATTCTGGTTTAGGCGTTGATTTGAAAATTTCACCCACCTCCAAGCCGGCGAGCCTTGGGCTGAGATAGAATTTCAGACACCTATCGCGGTGCTTGCGGAACGCTCAGCGAACACGCATGACACACTCTCCGCTCTGGATAAGTGTCAGAGATTGGGACACATGCTAGCCAGTGCACGCCGAATCATCTCAAACTGTGACGTGGCAGCTGGGGCAATATCTCGACGTGAGAAGCAAAGTCAAAAAAACTGACGAAGTTCTAGTCTTCATTTAGCATGAAGGGAGCAGCATGTAAGCGGGAGTCCACGTGAAATCATTTGAGATCGTAAGAACGACCCAGACAATTTTTCATTTTAGAACCGACGGATCCGTCGAGACCGTTCCTGCCGGAACACCAGTCTACTACTGGCCCGATCAGAAGATCGCAGTGGCAGACGGAATCACTGAGCCGTTCGCGCTTAAGATGGGAGAGTTTGAGGAAATGGAAGACGAGAATGAAATCGTCGAAGACATTTCTCGAAGCATCGTCGAAGGAACCTTGTTAAAAACGATCACATTCGTCGGTCTTGATGGCCCGATGACACTGATTCGAGGCTGCGACATCACAATCGACGTCGAAAATCAGCTTCTTTTGATCTGCGATGATTATATCGAAATTCAGCGAGACGAGTATTCAATTGCGAGCTGAAATGGAGGACAACTCCAACTGGAATTGTACAGGTGATCGTTTCAAAGTCGACTTTCACCTTCATTTGGAAACTAATTAACGCCCTAGTAAGGACAGTTCCGGCAGCCGCTGTCGCAACAGTAACCCCGATTCGAAAGATATTTGCTCGAGAAGACGTAGAGACCATTCTCGATCGTAAAATCCTTGCCCTCAACAAGAGCTTGCGATGTCGAAGTAGACCCCCTGTCGTTTACGGAATCATCCGAAGCCGAAACAACGCTGCCGTTCACCGCCGCCTTTGTTTTTGAGCCATTTACCTTTTGGGGACGAAACGTGACGTAACCAGCCGAGTCTCGTATTTGTTTACGTACTTGATGCCGCATAAACAAAAAACGGAAAAGATTGAGTGTCATAAACGGAAAACGTCGGCCCAATCGTTTCGCCTCTTGCCAGGCTACAATATTGTGTTCAACTTCCCACCCACGGGCACGAAAAAAATCAAACCAGTTTTCAACGACGAACTGAAAAGGCGAGTCTTTCAGCGCCTCTTTCATTTTGTCGAGAGTTTGCGCGTATCCACCATGCCGGTAATCTTGAATCCAAAATTTTAAACTCGAGAGGCTGCGCAAGTCCTCGGAGAGCTCAGTCACGTCATGATTCGTCAGATACATGATCACGCCTTCAGTGAGAACGGCGAAGCGTTGAGTGCCAGAATTGATCTGATCCATGATTTTTTTGCGTGCCTCTCGCTGCGAGAGATCCACACCGATACGCTCGAGCTGGCAGACCGGCGTTTCATCTTTAAGCTCTCGATTTTTGAGTTGGATCACGTGCGGAAAATCCAGCTCAACCCAACGAAGATTTTTTGGTAAACTCATTCGGTATGGACGAGAGTCTAGGCCCGCCCCCATATTCACAATCGTGTCACAACCATCGTCGATCGCTCTGAGAATCAATCGATCCAGAGCTACTGTCCGCACGCTCATCACCCACGCCATGAGCTTTGGATACGGCATTCGTTTCATAATTTCGACACCACGGGCGCCTGAAAGGCGACGCGCAAATGGATCACTGAAAAGTGCGTCCGGGCGCTCACTCTCTAACGCTCGAAACATTGCAACCCAGAGTGCTGTATCAGAGATATGTTTGATATACGGTCCGCTTGCCTCGTGAGAATTCTCTGAAAATCCTGTTTCCATCATCTGCCCGCCTTGTTTTGCCGTTGCGCCTGAGAACCTGCACCCGATCACAATTTAAAAAAATGCGCATCCGGAGGGGATACGCATTTCGGTTTTTGCTGGAATCTGCATGCGACACTTCAGTTCTGATCGCTTCAGTTCTGATCGCTTCAATATTTATCTACCATAGGAAGTTCAGCCCAAACCGGAGCACCGCTGCGATACTTTTCGACTATTTGAGTCGCTGCACTTGTCGCACCGTCAACGCCCGTCTGATCGGCATGAATTTGATTGCGGACGTAAACACCGGTGATTTGGTCTGTCACCTTCTGAATCACAACACTTCCCTCCCAGTAAGGAATATGAGTCGTACCTTGATAACGATGGTAATTGATCAAAATCTTTTCTGGATCCTGCGTTGTTCCCTTTTGTAAGATGTGGAACCAATTCATGTCCCACGTCACTGTGAATGGAACACCAAGATATTTGCGAGTGACACTGTAATGAACATCAAATGCTTTCGTCACTCCAGCTGGCGTAGCCATGTCGTTGCTGCTATTGCTGGTTCCGTCCCATGAAAGGAGCGAGTTGTTCATCGCGACCGCCCAAACTTCACGAAGCGGACGATTTATGCAACCGCCACCTTGACCAAAAACGTAACCACCATTGGTCAGATCAGAAGCACTGCCACCCGTCATGATTGTGGTTTTGACGTCAAAGTTTCCGCTGCCGTCTGGTTTGCAATAATAACTCGGCTTTACCGATGCAACCGGAGGCGGTGCAGGTGTTGGAGCCGGCGTTGGTATTGGCTTGCCACCTGGTTTCGTTGGTTTGGGATTGGGGTTGGGATTTGGATTTGGATTGGGATTTGGATTGGGATTTTTGTTGCAGTCACCACCTCTGATGCGCCAGAAGTCGGCCTCTTCGTCTGCCGAATGGAAATCCGGAACGTCGATCGTGTTGTAAAGCCCATCCTCTTGCTCTTCGTAATACTGCCCGTTCTTATATTCAAACCGGTGACACGGCTTCGAGGGACCAGCTGGGGTCGGTACAGGCGTTGGTGTCTGTGTAGCTGATGAGTTGTCGTCTGGATCATCGGGAACCGCGACGGTTGGTTTACTCGGATCAGTTGAAAGGGGCGAGCTATTTTGTCTATTGATCAAGTTACCGCAGGCCGACAGACCGACCGTGCACACAATCGCGACTAATAATTTAAGCGTAGTCATTGCGAGTTCACCGCGAGTGAACAATTGGCGCAGGGATGAATCATTCATCATTGCAAACTCCATATTACGACTGAGACTGGGTTCAATTCTAAAAGTATGGGAGCCTCGCACGATGTTCGGCAAGTGAATCTTTGCAACCTTCACCGACACCGACGCCGGCTGATTTTGGCGAATGCCAATTGTGCAACTGCCCGTACCCAGATGACGTGAGGTGAGCAAAGTGACGTTGACAGAAGCCTGCAAACCCAATGGACATCCCACCTCTAATTTGGCAAGCTTGCGCATATGAAAAAACATTATTTGCACAGAACTGCGATCTCGCTCGCGGCATTCTTTCTATTGGCTAATTCATCCGCACTTGCTCGTGCCGCAAATGGGGGCCTTTCGCCCGCTGGTCGTGAAAGTGGCGAGCCAAAGCTCGTTGTTACAATCGTCATCGATCAATTTCGGGCTGACACGCTCTTACGTTGGCGCGATCGTTTCTCGGCCAATGGATTTCGCAGGCTGATGAGCCAAGGAGCCGTCTTTCCGTTTGCTCAATATCCAGTGTTGCAAAATATGACTTGCCCCGGTCATACGATGATTCTCACGGGATCGGTACCGGCCCAAAATCATATTCCTCTCAACGAGTGGTACGATTCGCGCCTCAAGAAAAAAATCTACTGCACCGATGATGCGAAAGATGGGATTTCACCTCGGCGCGCCGAAGGTGACACACTTGGTGATGAGATGAAGCTCCGCTGGGCAACATCAAAAATCGTATCAATTTCATTTAAGGACCGAGCGGCCGTCATGCTCGGTGGGCATGCCGCCGACGCCGCCTATTGGTTCAACGACGAGACCCTTAAATTTGAATCGAGCACTTACTATCGAAATCGCTCGCCGCAGATGGAAAATTTTGTTCCAAGCATGCAACCGGCGAAAGACTCTGTTCTCGAATGGAAAAACACTAATGGCTCGAGGTCGTTTGGTCATAAAATGACTTGGGGAACGCATGAAGGATTCTCAAATCCGCTCACCCTTGACTTAACCCTCGCAGCAACCGAAAAGGCAATGGACCTTCACCAGCTCGGGCGACATGCAACACCTGACCTTCTTGCAGTAAGTCTTTCGACGCATGATTTTATCGGTCATCGTTACGGACCCGACTCCGCAGAAGTCGAAGACCTGACTCTCTACGAAGATCAAATTCTCGCTCAACTTTTCGAGGTTATTGAAAAGAGAGTGCCGGGTGGGATGAAAAATGTTTGGGTGATGTTCACGGCCGACCATGGCGCGTCGCCGCTCGCCGAACATGCGATTGAAATCGGAATTGATGCGGGCCGGATCAACGAAAAAGATCATATGAAAGAGCTCAACACGGCACTCACTGACAAATTTGGCAAATGCGCGGAGGGCTGGATCGCTGCCTATAAATCATTTAACTTCTATTATTCAACCGAGTGCCTGCAAAAACTTGCCGAGAAAAAGAAATCACTAGAAGACGAAGCCGTGCGTTTGATGAAATCATGGCCAGGCGTGGCCGTAATTTACACGCGAACCGAGTACGACAGCGGTCGCTATACGGCGACGTTCGAATCTCAGGTTAAGAAAAGTTACGTCCCTGGAATTTCTGGAGATTTGGTTTTGATTCCGCGACCGTTTTGGTATGAGGCTGACGGTGCACCTTCGACTCATATGACGAGCTATACCTATGATCGTACAGTGCCGCTCGTCTTCATGGGTCAGCCATTCAAAAAAGGCGTCTATAGCACAATGGCACAAGTGATTGATGGAGCTCCGACTCTCGCGCATGCCCTCCGTGTGCTGGCACCATCACTCAGCGAAGGCCGAGTGCTGAGTGAGATGCTAGCTCCCGAGAAGCTGTGAGCGTTAAGACTTGCTCATGCAAGTTTCCTGTCTCATCACTTGCTAATGCAAATTTCCGCGTCCACGATTTTTGCTCCGTATCCCGTCGATACAACGTAGGACTTCACGGTTACGAAATCTTTTTTGAGAGAAATCGAACCGTCAACAGCGGTGATCTTTTGCGCGAGTGGAACCTGAACGTCGACAATGGTCGCAGAACCATTGATTCCGCAGGCGGAAGCATCTTGAATCGGGCGCGTGATCGTTTTCAAATCTGACTTGATCAACTGCATCTCGACAAGCTTTTGAGCCTGAACACTCGCTGGTGGGCTATAAGGAGCAACGGCCAACGCAGGAAAAGCAAAAAGAGTGGCGCCCAAAACGGCGAGCGAAGAATGAGTGACTATGCTCGATCCAAATTTCATAAAAGCTCCTGAACGCTAGAATTTCGAGTTCAAATCGTGTTGATCCGAGACAGCCAACGCTGCATTCAGATCCGACTTCACTCAAAACTATTCGAAATTCGTGCCGAATGACTGTGCGATCAGTTCAGTTCAGATCAGATCAGATGAGTGCAATTCAGGGCAAATCAGTGCAAAAAACTCGGCAAACACGGCTACAATTGCAGCTGACGGCTTGTGCCTCGACGTTTTCGCGCGTGGCCCGCACCTAACCCCAACCTTGCTGGTCAAGAATTTCAAATTTTAGTGACGATTTAGGGATGGTTTGAGGTGTCGCAGGTGCCGCCCGCCTCGATCGAGTGTCCCAGGGAGTGGCAAAGCTTTACGAGCGAAAGGTGAGCGTTGACCCAACCATCCACAGCCAAAAGCTCAGCCTCAAGAAGTCGATTCTGATCAACCGCAAGATCGTTGGCCGTTGCGCGCCCCATTTTAAAGCGCTGGCGATTGTCTTCAAAGAGGTGCTCGGCCAAGACCGCCGTTTTTTCGCGAGAGAGAGCTGTATCGCGCGCCTTCTGAAAGCTCGTTCGGTAATTGGCAACTTCACTCGGCGCCGTACGACGGACGATCTCTGCTTGGATCAAAGCTTCCTGATACGAGTTGTCCTGAATGCGATAGCTCGCATAGTTCTTGAAACCTTCAAAGATTGGAATCGTAAGCGTCAGCGCCGTCGAATACTGACGCAGGGCCGGGTCAGTAATGTCGTAAGTGCCGTATGTTCCGTAGCTGGCCGAAAAATCAATTGAAGGTAAAAGATTACCGATCGCTTTTTTATTTAAATATTTTTGCGATTCGACGGTGCTTTGAGCGGCTCGGTAATCAGGTCGAAGTTGAATGTCGAATTTTTCATCCTCCAACTTCGAGGTCGACGAAAGCGCATCTCTCCACGGCCATTCTGTTTTAATATTGGAGCTTCCGAGTAAAACCTCCAGCTGACTGCGTGCAGAAGACTCAGCGGTCTGCGCATCGATCAATCGCGCTTTCGCACTATCGACATCAATCTGAACTTTGTCGGTCTCTTGCCGAGCTTGCAATCCTTGACGAAATCTCTCCTGCGCCACTCGAAGAGTTTCGAGCTGCTGTTTCACCAACATTTCGTTGATGGCCCGCTGCTGAGTTTTGCCAATGACTTGAATCAATGCCGTCGCCGCATCTTCCTCGGTCGCGAGCGCCTCTGAACCTAATTTTTGAACGGCCGCTTGATGCGATTTTCGTGAAGCCGAAAGATCGGCAACATCGGCACCACCCCGAAAGAGATTAACTTTTGCGGTGAGCTGCGCAAACCGCGAGATCGCGTAAGCGTAAGCAGTCCCCTTATTCTCGATCGTTTGAGCTGAGAGTGTTGGCAAGAGAGAACCCGCCGATGCAACGCGCTTCCAGTCGGCGATCTCGACTTCCAACTCTTGGGTTTTAATCCGAAGGGCACGCTTTATAATCTGTTGCCAAGCATCTGCAAAACCAACAAGCAAATGATCTTCAACAGGTTGACCGCTCTCATCGCGACTCACGCTTGGAGAAGAATGGCTCGCCGCTTTTTCGCCAGCAGACTTTACTTCTGGAGATGCCGCTATTGCGACACTTGGAGCGAAGACTCCCCCGCCGAATGCTGCCACAGAAAGCAGAAGTGCCAGACTTAAAATTGTCGGCACCAACTGAGAATGAGCTTTTGCTTGCCGTTTGTGCCGCCGCTGCTGGTACTCAATCCATCCCACCTGCAGCGCAGGAACGACGAACAAT
>JAYVND010000552.1:0-3818 GCA_043758635.1 Bdellovibrionales bacterium | reverse complement strand
CTTTGCCTCGTATGTCAATATCATCCCACGGGATGCACCCTCCTGGACCATCAGTTCTTGCATCTTCGGGTGACGTAAAAAGGAGTAGATTAACTCCGGGGTGTAGCAAAAGAAAAACGGAACGCCTCGTCGCATATTCGCGGTGAGGAAACGATCATAACTAAAATTGAGCTCATTCGGGAAAAGCAGAATTACGTGCCCATTTTTAGAAAAAGCGGTTCCCGTCATATTCCAACTCATAATTGGGAAGCCGTCGACGCGCTCGAGCAAATGCAAGAGGACCGCAACTTGTGGTGAATGACACCGGTACTTTGCCGCATAATCAAGGTGACGTCTATCCTTGTAAAACTTCAAAATATCTAAATCAACAAAATCAAATGGAATTTCGCGAGCCTTACAAAACTCAACTGCGGAAGAAATATCATGCCAGTTGAGGTCATCATTGAAACGCTGGATCACACCTCGAAAGGGAACTTTTGCGTTAAGAAACGCTATCGCAACTGCTTCACTATCCACTCCACCGCTTAAGCAAAGCCGAATTGGACGATCGGCTGATTCCTCAATCAGCCGAGCAGCACGGATGGCCTCTTGGAGGGGGGAATCGGGGGATCGACCGCATTCGCCAACTAAGGCGACGAAAGTTCGATCGTTGAAATAACGACCTTGGAGGTGGCCTAAATGAGTTTGGCTAATGAGCGAATCCATTCTGTCCTTGTTCGAAGAGAGTGAGCCATTTACCATTGTCTGAAAGCCGTTTCGAATTGTGCACTCATTCAGTTGGAGAAGCAGGTGCGATCTATATCACAATCCATTTCGGTTTTTCCACGTTCCATCGAAATTTACTGGCTCGTGTTTTCTCAAGTTCTTCTGGTTGCCTGTGTTTTATTTCCACTTTTTGGTTCAGCGCACCAGCCGGAGTGGAATTGGGTTCGATTTATCATGAGTTATCTTTTTTTTGATGTCACCCACCATATCTTTAGTTTCACCACGCTTTTTGTTCTCCCCGAAGGGCGGCGCTTTTTAAAAGCGGACTTGCGCCAGAGGCGTTCAAGATATGTACTCTGCATTGCTGTTTTTTTTGCCTTTGCTGCTTGGAAAACAGTAGGACTTTTGAAGCAGCCATTGCCACCAATTGTAGTTGATATCGGAACTGCGTTCGTGGTTTTTCTCTGGGCCCGTCATTCACTTGGGCAAACCTTTGGAATCAGTTTGCTTTTTAACCAAGCAGCCAGAAAAAACGGCGACGAACAAGGCCGAGCTCAGTTAGCCACGTTAGAAAAAAAAGAACGCTTTTTATTTCAACTCTTTCTATTTGTTGGAATTCTGAGTCGGTTCAATTCGAGGGCTCATTACCTTAAGACTGGCTATGAAATTGACACGGTTGTATCAATCGCTTTAGGTCTCATCGCTTTCGCGATTCTTTTTTTGACCTTTCGGATTCCAGGACCGGCATTTCTGCGCAAAAAACTTTTTTTGACGCGTCTATTTTTCTATCCGTTGGTTTTCTGGTCCCCGCTTGCGGGGCTTGCACTGGGTAGCATGCATGGATCGGAATATCTTTTGCTGAGTGCTTCGATTGCGAAAAGGTCTTCTCATAAATGGGCGCGATATCTACCAATCGGCCTCGCGATTCTAGGAGCATTGCTCATTGTCCCCGTGTTTATTTCTATGTATAGCAAGCCCGCGCTCGAAATGTTTGGCACATGGACACAGTTGCCAAAGCCTTGGCTTTTTCCATTAATAGTTTTCTTTTTTACGCTCGAGAATCTTCATTATTACGTAGACTCTTTTATCTACCGAATGAATGAACCCGCGGTCCGCGACAATCTCCTGCCGCTCATGACCCCGGGCTTAGAGGAGTGGTGATTTAGATTGAAAAAGCATTGGCAAACCGTGCTGCGAGTGTTCGTTTACAGTCACATTTTTCTGATGATTGTGGTTTCCCTTTTTCTCGGTTTTTCAAATCTTGAGTTGAACCCTCAGCGCAAGTATTTCGTTACTCCAGAGCGTCAAGCGCTTGCGTTTGCGCGTCGTAACGCACGCTTCATGAATCTGGTGGTTAGCTATCTGGGAAACTTTGGGTTAGCACAGGACTGGGAGTTATTTGCCCCGAACCCCACAAGCCGCATCGACGAAGCGGCGATCTTCGCGAGCGAAAACCAGCGACTTTGCGAGGGTAATATCGAAAGCCTCGATCTTGTGAAAGCGTTTAAATTCTCTGAATTTAAATTCGACAAATCGGTCCGAATGTCCACTCATCGCGAGTTCAAGCTCATTTCCCGGATAGCGCAATCTGTTCGAGCTGGGAATGCAAATGTAGCGAAAACATTCTTAGCAAATTGGCGAAAGCAGATTGCTAATCCTCAGTTGCGGAATTCGACACTTTACCTCGTTCTCTACTTTCATCATCTTGAAACAGGTAAAGGGTTTGGAAGTCCAGTCGTTACGTCAACTTCATATCTGGAGCTGTTTTCCGAATGACCGTCTCAGATGATGGCTCACTCCGAAGTATCGTCGCTTTTCGAACTCTCGTTGGCCTCCTCGTCTTTCGGCAGTTCGCTGATCTTTACGGTCAGTCGGCTTTCTTGCTCTCGGACTCCGGATGGATCACCAGAGCGGAAGTGATCAAATATCTTTCACAACCAGCCTTAAGCCTCTTTTTTGTATCTGGCGATGTTTTATACGTGAAGGCACTCGTCGCGCTCGGGATGATCGCGGGCGTCGCGATGAGTTTTGGAGTCAGCCCTCGGGTCATGGCCCTAATGGCCTTTGTCCTCCAGTCATCGATGTATCATCGTGCTGGCTGGATATTATATGGAGCTGATCAAGCGATACACGTATTCTGTTTTTTCCTCCTTTTTATTCCGAGCGAAAGATCCAAAAAATCAAACTCTCCAAGATCGACTTTTGTTGTGAGGCTGCTTCGTCTCCAAATTATTTTCATCTACTTTAGCGCTGGTTTTTGGAAGTTGCATGGGATGGAGTGGTGGAATGGTGAGGCGTTGCTGCGCATGCATCAGCTTGATTTACTCACGGGGCCTGAATTTTTGACCACTGCGCTTCTGCGCCACGCAAGCTTCAATAAAGCAGTGCATTGGCTCATTGTTATTGGAGAGCTGAGCTTTGGCTTGTTCGTGAATCTAAAATCAACAAGAAGAGTCGTACTTCTGACCGGAATTCTTCTCCATCTAATGACGATCGTTTTTATGCGGGTTGACGCATTTGGGTGGGTCATGTTGAGCTCATATCCGATCTTTCTTTTACCAGAAGATTGGCAGCTCATAAATCGCTGGAAAGTTGCTGTCTTGAAGTTGGGAGAAAACCGGTGTCGGGATTTCAAAAGCTGGATCTTCAATTTGACGTTAAAAAGCTGACGACCGAGCTTCAATCTCTCAAGCATTTGATCGATGATCGGAACCAAGTTGCAATCAACTGCCGTTTTGATGACTCCGATGGACTTTACGGCCACTTCTCGAGGCCGCGGACGATCGAAGAGTTTTGCCCGGTGATCAATGCTCCGTTTCGGGATACCTATTTAGCAGAGGCGCTTGGCCAAATTCCATTCGCTTTTGGCCAAGCAAGAATTATGCGACTCAAACCTAGGTCCTGCTATTCGTATCATAGTGATACCTCTTACCGATTTCATCTTGTGCTCGAAACTAATTCGAAGTGTATGATGTATTTGGAGAATGAGGTTCCAGTGCACATGCCAGCGGATGGGCATTTTTACCGTGTCAATACGATGCGCCCTCATACTGCATTCAATGCGGGCAATCATGATCGCTATCACCTTGTTGTCGTCGATCTTTCGGGCGAGC
>JAYVND010000551.1:0-3828 GCA_043758635.1 Bdellovibrionales bacterium | reverse complement strand
GAGCCGTCATTGCAGAACTTCAACCCTCAGTTCGGTTTGAATTCCGCATACTTGATGTGGGCGCTTGAGACTCTCTCTCAGCTGGCAAAAGTCGAATTTCGCAACTGGCGAACTCGTCGTCACGAGCAAAAAATCAAAGCGGCGCTCGATGCTGAAAAAGTTCACGCGGAGGCCGCTCGGTCTGCGGCGCAAGCTGCCTCGAATGGCGGAGCCGCATACACCGGGGGGGCATCTCTCGATACTCAGCGCAGAGTTGCTGATCATGGCGGTCCCACTGATTATGGCAGTCTCGCGGTGAATCCTGCCCGCCCGCTCACTTGGGCACATGCTGAATTTGGAGTTCGGCTGATCGCGGTGATCATCGACTGGATCATCTTAGCCATGCTTCGGACTGCGATTATGAGACTCACCTCGCAAAATATGTTTGGGGGAATTTTCAGTGGTTTGCTTGGGCAAGATGAAGCCTACCAAAGCTCCGCCAACGGATTCACGCAAAGCTTTTACTGGAACATTCTGCCAACAAATTTTTTCTTGATGTGGACCGCGCTCAAAATT
Organism: Bdellovibrionales bacterium; assembly: GCA_043758635.1. Taxonomy (GTDB): domain Bacteria; phylum Bdellovibrionota; class Bdellovibrionia; order Bdellovibrionales; family JAMPXM01; genus JAYVND01. The sequence goes on along the minus strand of JAYVND010000551.1, from coordinate 3,273 downwards.
CCATACTATGGATTTTTCTATTCTCAACGTGGTGCTTCACCTGGGAAATTGGCAATGGGATTACAGGTGATCGATGCACGAACGGGCCGCTTTTTGACACCCTGGGTTTCGATTTTTCGTGAAACGATTGGGACGATGCTCTCTTGGGCAATTGTTTCGATTGGATATTTGATGGCTGCAATTCGCTACGATCGCCGAGCTTTTCATGATCTTTTATTTGAATCCGTCGTCGTTCGTGTACCGCCCCAAATTCTGATTAAGCCACCCGCCGCTTGAGAGCAGGCGAAGTCGTAAACTGTTGTGCGTCCTTCTGATTTACCGAATTTGATTTGAGGTCGATCGAGTGACTGAGGCGGGTGAGCTCTTCGCTTAAAATCTCTTCAGCGCGCGCGATCCCAGTGACAATATAATCTAAGCTAAAAAGATGGATCTCATTCGTCAGGTGTTTCCAAGTGACATAAGTAAGAAATGCACCGGCACCAGTGATTTCAAAGTGGCCGGGCAGAGTTCGAGTCTCGGGATGGCGATTGAGCCGAGCGGCGAGCTCCATCATTTCATGCGCTGGCAATACAGCCATGCCGACCGCCCCGGCGCTTGCACGGTGAATCATGATCGGCGAGTCACAAGTTACCATGGGCACCTCACCTGGAATTTCACCGGGAACGCGAAGTGAGAACTCAATCTTTCGATCTCGATCACGCAACTGCGCAATGTAAATCCTGGCGAGACCCGGAGACGAGAGGCTGCAGTCGGCACCGAAGTCTTTTTTAAGGAGGCTCTGCATTTGGCCGAACACGCGCTCCGTGCTTCCTTGAAAAATGCTCCGCGCGTAATTGATATAACGGTTTCGGCCACGCCCGGCTGCCAAGTATTGACTGTGGTACATCTCGTAGGAGAATTTGCCATCAACCGAACTGCGACTGATGCGGTCTTTGAGAATTTTTGCAAATCTTAAGAGTGAGAGAAAATCGATTGCGAGATTCTCAGTTTCATCAAGAGTTCGACCGACTTGCGCCACAAATCCAGTCCGCACGATGATGTCCCGCGCCAAGTTTCCTTCAATCAAAGTCAAACCACGAAGTCCAAGGTTCTCGAATGTCAGTAATTTCAAGAAAGAATCGCCGCTGATTTGTTCGAGCTCCCGAAATTTCAACAGGAGCGATGAATCTAAGTACTGAATGCCTGATTCGAGATGATTTGATGTTTGATCGGCAGCAACAAACGCCGACTTTCGTGTCGATGGCGAAAGGGGTAACATTTCGCTGATGACGAGCCAATCCGGTTGATTCCGCATGCACATGCTCATGCGAAGTGGGACAGGATTCGGGCGAGGCTCACTCGCACGAATGGCCGCGTGCTCACCAATGAGAATCTCAATCTTCGCATCGGGTAACATTGATCTCAAATGCACGACAAGTCTCGGTATGGCCTCAATCAGCATTCATCGCCTCTTTTTTTCAGAACGGGATCGCTTTAGTTTGAGACAAGCGCCCTGATATTTTTAAATGCCATCCGTGTGCTATCACTTTGCTATCGATGCGCTATCAATGCGCCATCAGTAATTGACCCAGTGAATGACCCAGTGAATGACCCAGTGAATGGCCCAGTGAATGGCCATTGATTTATCAGCGGCTCAATCCTCATCGGCTCGACCAATGGCCATCTGAAGACTTGAATCAAAGGATAATCAACTTATATTGTTTAAGATCTTACGAGTGCAGTGACCACTTCAGCCGAGCGCACCTCGTGTGAGTTGAAAACGAAGTCAGCGCTCCTTAAAAGCATTGAGCAATATGTGCTGGTTCAACAAAGCGCGCCAAGGCCGTTCTCAATTCTCAAAATAAGACGCTCGAATCAATTCTCCCAGCGAACGTGGCTCCCGTCGATTGCTTTGCGGACTAAGAGACGGTCCGAGATTTGCTCTTTGAGCTCCGGTACATGCGAGATCACTCCGACCACACGTCCACCACTCTTTAAATCCGAAAGTGTGCGCATCGCGCGTTCGAGTGCGTCGGAGTCGAGAGAACCAAATCCTTCATCTACGAAAACGGCATCGAGTCGCACCCCGCCGAGATAGCTTTGCACGACATCTGCTAAACCGAGTGCTAGCGCGAGTGACGCGAGGAAGCTTTCGCCACCTGAGAGATACGCAGCCCCACGCGCAGTGCCGGTAAAGCTATCTTCAATTTCAAGATCAAGGCCCGCGGCCGAGCGACGATCTTCGCGGTTGAGGACCCGTCGCAAAAGAAACTGCCCTTGGCTCATGATCGTCAAACGACGCGATGCTTGGTCCAAGACTTCGTCAAGCTGTGCTGAAAGGACAAAGCGTGAAAAGTTGACGCCGGTCAAATTGTGCGGAGGTCGTCCCTGCGCCACTCCGGCCAATCGACCAAAGAGCGCGTAGCGCGCTTCCAATCCGCCGATGTCTTCACTCACCTGAGTCAGTCTGACTTTCGCGTTGCGAAGAGATTGAATGGCTTGGGTGAGTCCACCAGTTTTCGCGAGACGTTCTTTGCGAGTTCCTTCGAGTGCTGCATTCTCGCGAGTGAGTTTTTCGAGAGAGACAGTTTCAATATCGGGTTCGCTTTTTAAGATTCGCTCGATCTCCGTCGCAAGTTTCTGAATTTCAGAGTTTGTGACAGCGAGGGCTTCGTGATGTTGACGAATCTCTAATTGGTAGCTGCGCTTTTCATCATCAGGCACTCGTGCGGCGATCGCATTTTCGAGACTCAAGAAGTCGGCCTTCTTCAGTGCCACTTCAAAAGTGCGAGATTCTTCGGCTAGAGTGGTCGTTTTTTTATCAAATTCTTTTTGTAGAGTGTCGACCTTTCCTTGTGTCGAGCCTAATAGCAGTTGGTTTGACTCCGTCCCTTGGCGTAGTTGTTCGAGCTGAGCTTTATAAGTTTCAATTTTTTCGCGAAGCAGTTTACCAAGCGACACGATATGAACGGGATCCATACGGTCGGCAGGTAGGCGAGCCTCAAGCTCCTGCCTCTGAGGAAGAAGCGTCGCGATTTGACCACGAATCTGGTCAAGGTTTCGCTCGCTCTCGCGTTGTATTTGTTCAAGTGAGAGTTGGAGCTTCTCAGAAGCGGAAATTTTAACGTGGAGCAACTCTGAGTGTTTGAGTGCTGCTTCGGCAAAAGCAATCGCGGCTTTGGCGTGTGTCAATTTCTTATTCTGTTCTTCGCTCGCTGCTCCGATTTGCGCGGAGATCTCCCCGAAACTTGCAGCATCCGAGATTTTCAAGCGACGTCGAAGCTCGCTTTGGCT
>JAYVND010000550.1:0-11740 GCA_043758635.1 Bdellovibrionales bacterium | reverse complement strand
CAAAGGCAATTCTCTTTCCGTCGGGTGAAAATGCGGGAGTTGAATTATAAACTCCTGCAAAAGTGATTTGCTTAGGGCTCGAGCCATCGGAGTTCATTACAAAAATATGAGGGCGTTCATTCCGATTCGAAGAAAACGCAATACGGTTTCCGTCTTTGTTTGGAGCGGGCTCGACGTTCAAGTCTCCCGACCGACCGTTTGTGAGTTTCGTGAGCGTCTTGCCATCAATCGACATCTTATAGATATCAGGATTGCCGCCATTTGATAAAGTCAGAAGCAAGTCCTTGCCATCTGGCATGTAGGAAGCACCCGAGTTGATTCCGTGTCTGTACGAAACGAGGCTGCGTCGACCCGTTGTTAAGTTGTATGTAAACATATCTAGATTACGGGATTTCTCATTCGCATGAAAGGCGAAGGCGCTGTAGGCGATCGATTTTCCGTCAGGAGACCAAGTTGGCGACTGCGCAATTGTCTTGTGATTGGAAATCTGCTTCACGTTAGCGCCATCCCAATCCATGACAAAAATTTCTTTCTGCCCTGGGGATGTCGAGCGCGAAGTCACCAGTTTCGATAGGAACATCCCGTTTTCATTGGTGAGGGCGTGAACGAGGTCGTTCGCAAACGTGTGAGCCAAAGTTCTTACATCGCGAACAGCCGCCTTGTAGGTTTTTCCGAGGATCAAGCGCTGTTCAGGAACGTAATACGTGTAGGTGTCGGCAATCAGTTCGTCTCCGGTCACGCGGTAACCGACACGCACTAAAAATTCGGTGCCGATCTGTTTCCAGCTGGTGTAGCTGAAGCCGCCGACCTCACCCGGGGCAGGCTTCAAACCAACTTTCGCGGTGTCCTCGATAAACGCGCCTTGTTTTTGAATGTCGAAGTAGTCGCTTATTTCCATGTCTTTAGAGAAGACATCAAAGAACTCTTTACCAACACGAATCGCGTGTGCGTTTGCCGCCGAGCCGCTGTACTGGAATGCGGGAATGGCCATCTGACTGCGTTTCACGGCAGCGTCGCCAATTTTAATATAAACTGAACCACCGCCATTTTTTGAGCTGCCAGACTCAGGGGCGGCGCTTGACGTTGGATCTGCGGCGGAAGGTGCAGGTACGGCTGCGGCAGCCTCAGCGCGCACTTGCATGCTGCTGAGTATGAAAGTGGTAAAAATGACTGCACCCACTGTTCTTCGATTTTTAAAATTTAATTTTAGACGCTTCAACATTTTTCGTCCTTTTCTTGAGATGAAAGCAGCGCGGGGATTATGCGATCGTTGTGTTTTAGGGCGAAAGATCGAGTTCGAAACCGTAAACCGAAAGTCTTGAAGCTAAATCGTCTGGCGGCGCCGGGAACGGTGCTGCCGCGTCAATCGCCGTCATCACGCGCTCGTCAAACGTGGCGTTTTTAGATGATGTGATCAACTGTTTACGAAGAATGCGACCTTGCGAGTCTATATAGACTTTGACCACCGCGCGAAGGTCGGCGGATTGTAGCCAGCTTGGTAGGTTCCAATTCTGTTTTACTTTTTCGGTCACGGTTGACACGTAATTGTCGTTGTCGAGTTTTGCGATACCGGTGAGCGACGCTCCTTTAGAGATCGCATTGCCTTTGACCACTCCACCGACAGCACTAACGGGCGCCACAACTGGCGCTGGTGCACTCGCGGCAACCTTAGCAGGCGTCATCGTTTCAAGTTTCGAAAGGGCCTCGAGGCGTTTCAACGCCGCCGCTTGATCCGTCTGCGCTTTTTTCAAAGAGATTTTTGCAGAAGGTTTTGGCGGTTCGGCAATTTTGGCCTGAGTATTGGGCAGAGTCTTGGGCAGAGGCTTGGGCAGAGGCTTGGGCAACGGTTTGACTGGCGCTTCAGGAGTTGGCGGAGTTTTAATTGTCTCTTTTTTGGTTGTTGCACCAGGGGGTGTGAGTGGAACTGTTTTATTTTTCTCAGGCAAAGAAACCATGTCGACGCGGATCGCGTTTTCGATCATCACCGAAGACGAAGGAAATAACACCACCCGCAAAACGAGCAATGCCACCACAGCCAAGTGAAGCGCGAACGAGTACCCGATCACGGTTCCAAGATTGTCTTCTTCAACATGAGGAGTTTCTTGTTTCTGTCCAATCACTGTTTCGGAACCGTCACCAATCCAATATTAAAAATTCCCGCAGCTCGAATGTCAGCCATCGTTTCGGCAACAAAACCGTAATCCACGGCTTTGTCAGCTTGCAGATAAACCTGCTTATTTTTGCGCGTTTCAAAAATTGCACTCAACCGGTCTTGAAGTTCGGCCTCAGGAATCTGTTGATCGCCAACGAAGATTTTTTTGTTTTTGCGTATTTCTAAAACGAATGGCTCGTCAGAAGTGGCCGATCCTGAATTCGCCGTCTCGGGCAATTCCACATCTATCCCTTGCTGCATCATCGGTGTCGTCACCATAAAAATAATCAAGAGAACCAGCATGACGTCGACCATCGGAGTGATGTTAATCTCACTCATCACCATGCGGCTTCTACTGCCGCCAGAATTGCCGCCGGAATTAAATGACATGGTCTCTCCTCAATCGCCCTTAAAGAAATTGCGTTTGGCGATGTTCAAGAAATCGGATCCGAAATTGTTCAGATCCATTTCGAGGCGACGCAGTTGACTGATAAAATAGTTGTAACCCGCAACTGCAGGAAGTGCGGCGAACAAACCGATCGCTGTCGAAAAGAGTGCTTCCGAAATCCCGGGAGCAACGACTGCTAAACTCGCGGAGCCGCTTGCGGCAATATGACCGAAAGAAGTCATGATGCCAACGACCGTTCCAAGAAGTCCGATGAACGGAGCAGTACTTCCGGTTGTTGCTAAGATATTCAGGCGTGATTCGGCAAGGGCAATTTCAGTATCGACGGCTTTTCGAAGTGCGCGCTCGAGGTTGTCGAGGCCGCTCAAACGGTTTTGTGTCTCACCGATCACTGCCGGTGCGCTTAGGCCCGAATCGGCAATTCGTTGCAGCTCCATGAAGGCAGCTTTGAAGACGCGCGCGAGATTGCTATGCGGAAAATCATTGATGCGCTCGTAAACTTGTTCGAGCGAAGTGGCTTTCCAAAATTTATGACTAAAAACATCGTTGGCCGCCTTGAACTCATCAAATTGACGGTATTTAATTGTAATAATAGCCCAGCAGACCACTGATAAACAAATCATGATGAGTAGCAAAATTTGAACAACAGGGCTCGCATTCATGATCCCGTCAAGCGCTCCGGTTTTCACGCCGACTTTTGCGGAGCTTGTTGCTGCATTTGCACCAGAGATCAAAAATGAAGGCCAAATCGTTGTATTCATAGCCAATTAGGCTAATGGCACAACCTCTATTGGACAAGCTCAAATAGGCTAGCCTAACGGTCTAGCAACAGAACATTTTTTGTGATGATTCCCGACGCCCCGTCATGCACAAGACTCTCCGCTAAACTTTTGTCTTGGATTGGCCCAATCATGAAAGGCAGTTTTCGCCGCAAAAGTTCTGCGCGAATGTTCTCGCTGAACATAATGTTAACGGTTGAGTGTGGCGTGACATTTGAGTCGGAGGAAGTGCCCGAGCGCTGCAGTGTTCCGCGACCGATTCCATATTCAGAGATATAGATGTCACCACTCAATGCGGCGAGTGAACCTAGCCCTATCGAAGCCAACATTTTGAGTTGCGTGTTGCGAGCCCGGCTCATTCCAAAAATCCAGTCCGGCTTCTGGTTTCGTAAATCTCGCATCAAGCCTTCCTCAGGACTTTGAATCAAAACTCGACTTGAAGCTTTTTCGATGTCGATCGCTTCTTTGATCTTTTCGTCTAAGCCGGGACGGTTGTTTAGAAAATTGAGTATCATTTTTTGAGTCGGAAATTTTCGCAAGAACTCGACCAAAGTCGGAATGTGAATAGAGTGTTTGCGGAACGGAAAATTTCCTTCGGCATCTCTGAATTGAAAACCAGCGTTGAGTTTTGCGATCTCACTAGGTGTGGTGTAGTCCACCCAACCTTGTCCATCGGTGGTCAACGCAAAGTCTGTTTCGCGAAAGAGCATCAACGTGCCATCGGAGGCAGGTCGAACATCGGCCCAAAGCATCGCTTTTGGATTCTTTGCAAGAGCAGCTTCAAATCCCTCGATCGTATTGACGGGAAAGCTAGCGTCACCGCTGTAGGAAATGATCGCCGGGGTTTCGCTCGTGATACCCAAAAGAAACGGATGCTCCATCGGCTCCTGCAGAATTTTAGATTCGCCATACTCCGTCAACACGAACCAAGCAAAAAAGAGACAGATTAGAATCCCAAAGGTAACCAAGAGGAACTGGCGGAGCGATGCGAGCATATTGAGTAATCCATTGATATAATTAAAAAATACGGTCCGGGTGCGATGGTTTGGTTTCAACTCAAATAAGTCTTTTTTAACCGTATTTGAATTGACGGGTTACAGACTTTCGTCTAATTATCAATCACTTCTCAATTAGAGTGCCTCATTACAAGGGGTAGAGTCCTAGTGACGCCGCTTCCGCTTGGGTTCCGAGCTTGGGTTCCGAGCGGAGAGGCACAGTTGACGAGTGACGAGCAAACGCGTTGTACCTGGAAAGGTGCCTATGAACAAGATCCATCGCAAAGTTGAGTACGCATTGATGGCACTCAAACACATGCGGGCGAAGGCGCCTGGTGCACTCACGCCAGTGAAAGAGATCTGCGCACTTTACGGATGTCCATTCGATGCAACCTCGCGAGTTCTTCAGCAGCTCGCACAGCGCGGAATTTTGAAATCAGAGCAGGGGGCCTACGGAGGTTACCAAGTGATACGCGATCTCAATCGTGTCTCTTTTTTCGAATTGCTCGAAACGATTTTGGGTCGTTTGGGTGTCGCGAAATGCTTGTATGAAGAAGAGGCCGCCGGCTGTGAAATGATCGGGACCTGCAATATCGTAACACCAGTTCATGTCCTCAACCGGCGACTCAACGAATTTTATAAGAGCTTAAGTGTCAGCGACCTTTTATATCCGCGGTCGGCGGGCCAAGCGTTGGGCAACGGACGGGCCGATGTTTCAGGTTTCGGAGCCAGAGCGTTTTCTACAGCGGTGAAGTCGGGTGTTCAACTGAGCGCTGCTCCTACGAGTTTGGGCCTCGATTCGAATGTAGGATCGAAAGTTGGTTTTGAAGTTGCGATGGATTTGGGTGCTGAGGGAGTTTCAAATGTCTGAGGAAAATGAAGCGACGTTAGCGACATTGGTGACTATAAAAACAATGGAAAGATTGGAGTCGAACTCAAATGCGGGAGGGGCGTTGAAAACTCAAACGAGTGGCGAATCCCCTGCGACGCCGAATATCGAGCCACTGCTCGTGAATGGTATCGAGCCACTGCTCGTGAATGGTATCGACATGCAAGCCGGCTATAAATACGGCTTCGTCACTGATATCGAAACAGACACAGTTCCCCGTGGTTTGAACGAAGACATCGTTCGCACTATCTGGGCCAAGAAAAATGAGCCGGATTGGATGCTCGACTACCGCCTCAAAGCCTATCGTCATTGGCTGACAATGGCTGAGCCGACCTGGGCGAACGTCCATTACCCGAAGATCGATTTCAACGACATCATCTATTATTCGGCTCCCAAAAAGAAACCCGAAGCGGGTGCGGGCCCGGCGAGTCTGGATCAGCTTGATCCTGAGCTTCTCAAAACATTTGAGCGGCTCGGAATTCCGCTCAGCGAGCAAAAGCGCATCAGCGGTGTCGCAGTTGATGTTGTGTTCGACTCTGTTTCGGTTGGAACGACTCACACAAAAGATCTCGAAAAAATTGGTGTGGTTTTCTGCTCCATCTCCGAAGCGATGCGCACGCATCCCGAACTTGTTCGCAAGTACATGGGCTCTGTCGTGCCGATCACTGACAATTTCTATGCGGCCTTGAACGCGGCCGTCTTCACCGATGGTTCTTTCGTTTATATACCAAAAGGTGTTCGGTGCCCGATTGATCTTTCGACCTACTTCCGTATCAACGCCTCTGAAACTGGACAGTTCGAGCGGACACTTATTATTGCAGACGATGGCTCATTTGTGAATTACCTCGAGGGGTGCACCGCGCCTCAGCGCGATGAGAATCAGCTTCACGCGGCGGTTGTCGAACTCATCACGCACAATGATGCTGAGATAAAATATTCTACCGTTCAAAACTGGTACACCGGTGACAAAGAGGGGCGCGGCGGAATTTACAATTTCGTTACCAAGCGTGGAAAGTGCCAAGGCAAAAACTCGAAGATTTCTTGGACTCAGATTGAGTCGGGATCTTCGATCACTTGGAAATATCCGAGCTGTATCCTCTTGGGCGAAGGCTCACAAGGCGCATTCTATTCAGTGGCGCTCACGCATGATCGCATGCAGGCCGACACCGGTACAAAAATGATTCACATCGGAAAAAACACCAAGAGCACGATCATCTCTAAAGGGATTTCGACGGGCTACTCAAGTAACACGTATCGTGGACAAGTTCGAATCATGGCTTCTGCCGAAGGTGCTCGAAATTATTCGCAGTGTGATTCAATGCTAGTGGGAGATAAATGCTCGGCGACGACCGTGCCTTATATTGAAGTTCTCAATAAATCCGCAGTTCTCGAGCACGAGGCGACCACGTCTCGCATAAGCGAAGATCAGATTTTTTATTTGCAATCTCGCGGGCTCGACAAAGAAGCGGCGATCTCGATGGTCGTAAACGGCTTCTGCAAGGATGTCTTTAAACAGTTGCCACTCGAGTTTTCGGTCGAAGCCGTTAAACTCATTGAAATGAAATTAGAGAATAGTGTTGGTTAAAAATTCGACTCTTAAAATTCGATTTTGAGATGGCCTGCTGGCGATGAGTTCTCTCGCCAGTACCGACGAGAAAGATTTTGAAAGAATTGGCTCGGTGCCAATCGCGAACTGGAGAAGTTATGCCGAAGATTTTAGAAATCAAAGACCTCCACGCAAGCGTCAGCGGCAAAGAGGTTCTCAAGGGAATCAATCTTACGATCAGCGCGGGCGAAGTGCATGCGATCATGGGGCCCAATGGCTCGGGTAAAAGCACGCTTTCGAAAATCATCGCAGGTCATCCGGCGTATGAAGTCACGACCGGCTCGGTTTATTACGATGTCAATTTTCAGATGAAGAACTTGCTTGAAATGGCTCCAGAAGTGCGGGCCCAGCAGGGTGTTTTCATGGCCTTTCAATATCCAATTGAAGTTCCGGGCGTGAGCAACCGTGCATTTCTTCGTACTTCGTTCAACTCGGTTTGCAAAGCTCAAGGGATAGAAGAGATGTCGGAAGGGGCTTTCGATAAATTTCTAGTTCAAAAAATGGATGTCGTCAAAATGGATGAGCGCTTCATGGACCGCGAAGTGAACGCGGGTTTTTCGGGCGGAGAAAAAAAGAGAAACGAGATTTTGCAGATGGCAGTCCTCTCCCCGCGTATTTCGTTTCTGGATGAGACTGATTCAGGGCTCGACATCGATGCTCTCCGTATCGTGGCCGAAGGTGTGAATAGCCTTCGCAGCAAAGACAACGCGATAGTTGTGGTCACGCACTACCAACGCTTGCTCGATTATATCGTTCCAGATTTTGTTCATGTATTGGCGGGAGGAAAAATTATCGAGACAGGTGATCGTAGCTTGGCACTGAAGTTAGAAGACAAGGGCTACGACTGGCTTCTGAACTAATCGAGAACGGAGTGATTTAAGATGAACTCAAAAAATGAATCTACAAATGCTCCAGGAATCGCCGGTTTTGAATTGGCCTTCGCGCAGTTACTCAAAGCGCGACCGGGAATGCTTGCATCAGAAGGCGGCGGCGAACTTGCTTGGCTGAAGCTGGCGCGCGAGCGGGACGCGCAAGTCTGGCGTGCAAACGGAATTCCGACTCGTCGAGATGAAAAATGGAAATACGTTTCGCTCGCTCCGCTTATGGATGCGACGATCCACTTTTCAAAAGAGTTTTCTCAAGAAAAATTACCGGCGCGAGAAAAGTTCACACGCTTGCTTGACGAAAACACAGTTGAAATCGTTTTCATCAACGGTCACTTTGTTCGCTCTTGGTCGAAAATTCCGCCAACAGCAGGTCTGAAAATCGAGGCTCTCTCCGAGATTCTCGAAGAGTGCGTTGAAAAAGGTTGGTCTGCCGAGCGCTTGCAAAAATTTGCCTCGTTTAAAAAACGATTGGAAACTTCGAGCGCTGATCGCGAAACTGTTTTTTCAGCAATGAACACCTCTTTTATGCCCGATGCGCTTTTGATCTCGGTCGAAAAGTTGATCGCCGTGATAAACCCTGTCGTGGTATATCATTTCACCGCAAGCGACGAAAAAACTTCGGGCTCATCTTTCGAATTCGGTGGCGCCGCAAAAGTTGGTCGATCGTATGAGATGGCAGCTCCGCGCATTTTTGTTGAAGTCGGAGAGCGCGCAGAATTTGCATTGATAGAGTTTTTCTCCGGCGAAGCGGGGCACCCGTACCTGAATACCACAGTTGCGGATATTCAAGTTGAGGCGGGTGCTCGATTGTCGTACGCGAACATACAACTTGAAGGTAGCGAAGGTTATCATGTTGGTACGACACGAATACATCAAGCGAAAGATAGTTGGGTTGAGACTCAACAGTTTTCGTTTGGTGGCAAGCTCTCGCGCCATGACCTCCACTTAAGCTTAGAAGGTGAAGGTGCCGAAGCCCGCGTCGATGGACTCTATTTAACGGATCATCAACAGGTCGTCGATAATCACACGACGATCGATCATTTAGTGCCGAACACCCAAAGTCGCCAGCTCTACAAGGGTATTTTAATGGGGCAATCGCGCGCCGTCTTTAACGGGCGGGTGCACATTGCCAAAGATGCGCAGAAATCAAACTCGGCACAGCTCAATAACAACTTGATGCTAAGCTCTCGTGCCGAAGTGGATTCGAAACCAGAAATGGCAATTTACGCCGATGACGTCAAGGCCGCGCACGGAGCGACAATCGGCCAGATGGATCCAGAGCATTTATTTTATCTTCAATCACGTGCGATAGCGAAGGACCAAGCGACGATGATTTTGGCGCGAGGTTTTGCGCTCGACGTCGTTTACCGGATTCAGAACAACGAGATGCGCGAGCAATTGCTCAAGCTCGTACATCGTGAGATGGAAGCAAAGCTTCAGGAGACGGTATGACGAATTCACCGCCGACTGGAAACTCAACTCTAAGCGTTGCAAGATTCTCTCAAGGAAGTGCGCCGGCAATGACAACGACACCAACACCAACACTAACAACGACAACGACAACGATTGCAGAGTTGTCTGTGCCGATTTCCTCAGTGAAGGCAGCTGACGATTTTGATATAGCAAAAGTCTGCGCAGACTTCCCAACTCTGGCGCGCCAAATTCGTGGCAAACGGCTGGTGTATCTTGATAGTGCGGCCTCAAGTTTGAAGCCAAACCAAGTGATTGATCGCGTGAGCGATTACTATCGACATGAAGTTTCAAACGTGCATCGCGGTGCCCACTACTTAGCCGAGATGGGCACCTACTCGTATGAGCAAGCGCGCGAGAAAGTCGCAACTTTTATTTGCGCCGATTCAGCGAATGAAATCATCTTCACTCGCGGTACCACCGAAGGGATCAATCTCGTAGCACAATCGTACGGTCGCAAGTTCTTCAATGCGGGCGACGAGATCATTGTTTCCGAAATGGAACATCACTCGAACATTGTGCCGTGGCAGTTGATTGCCGAAGAGCGAGGTTGCAAGCTTCGTGTGATTCCGCTTCTTGATAACTGTGAACTCGATTTTAATGCTTTCGAAAAAATGTTGTCTAAGAAAACAAAATTTGTATCGATCATCTGGACATCCAACACGCTCGGCACTGTGAATCCGATTAAAAAGTATATTGACGCCGCTCACCAAGTCGGGGCGAAGGTTTTGATTGATGCCGCACAGTCAATTTCGAATATTCGAACGAACGTTGCGAATCTCGATTGTGACTTCTTAGTCTTTTCTGGACATAAAATTTTTGCTCCCTATGGAATTGGCGCGCTCTACGCAAAAGCTGAGCTTCAGGAAGCGATGCCACCCTACCAATCAGGCGGTAGTATGATTGGCCAAGTGACGTTTGCTAAAACAACTTGGGCGGCAATCCCGCAAAAATTCGAAGCCGGCACACCCAATGTTGGCGGTGCAATTGGGCTCGGCGCGGCGATCGATTATCTCGAAAATTTAGGAGTCGAAGCTGCAGCGAAGTACGAACATACAGTTTTGGAATATGCTACAGCGCAGCTCAAGGAGATCAACGGACTCCGTGTGATTGGCGATTCAGAATCCAAGTCGAGCATTATCTCGTTTGTGATGGACGGAATGCATCCGTCTGATATCGGAAGTTTAATCGATCAGCAAGGTGTCGCGATTCGCGCCGGTCACCACTGCTGCCAACCGTTGATGAAGCGCCTTGGCGTTCCGGCAACGGCCAGAGCCTCGTTTTCTATTTACAATACTTTCGAAGATGTCGATCTTTTAAAGGTCAGTCTTTTGAAAGCCAAGGAGTTGATGGGATGAATACGCCAGTCAATTACGATATCATGATCCGCGTGCAGCCAACGCCCAACCCAAACGCGATGAAGTTCGTGGTCAATGTTCCAGTAAAAACAGAAGGCAAAGCTACGTTCACGCGGCCGAGCGAAGCGTTTGGCATTCGTGTCGCCGAAGATCTTTTCAAGATTGATGGCGTCCGCCAACTTCACTTTTTTGAGAATGTCATCACGGTCACTTACGCGGACGATGCAGATCTCGACACTCTTCGTCTTGAAGTGACGGCCGTGCTCCAAAGTCGCTTGCCGGTTCATGATCCAAATTTTTTGGTAGAAGAAGAGCGAAAGGCAGTCGATCGATCCAACTTGCCGCCCGATATTCAAAAAATCGAAGAGATTTTAGACGAAACGGTGCGCCGCTTTTTGCAAGGTGATGGTGGGGACATCGAAGTTGTGAGTCTCAAAGAGAACAGCCTCGAAGTTCGCTACCAAGGTGCTTGTGGAACGTGCCCTAGCTCCACGTCGGCAACCCTGGATGCGATTCAGGGAATATTACAAGAGCGTTTTCATCCCGAGATTCAAGTCGTCCCCATTTTGTAAGTTTCAAAATGAATCTGGCGTCATCATAGAAGTAGCCACTGAATTTACTTATGATGTCATCACTGAATTTAACGGTGATGTCATCACTGAATCAGTTGTGGCTTTGCGCTTGAAGATTCAGCCTTTAACATAGGACCCGCGTGGGCATCGGCGCCTTGTGGAACGGTGTTGTATTGACCGACATCGCCTAAGTTTTCGTCACTCTCGCGACGGTAAACGTTCAAGTGGATCTGTCGATTGTCTTCGGTCGACGTGGTAATAACTAAATTCAACATGCGAATTTCGCCTTCATTCATATCTCCGAGATCACCTTTGACATCGCCCCCGCTGACGACAACTCCACGAGGAATTCTCCAAGCAAACTTCAGGCCCTGCACCGGGTGGGTCGCGAGCACGCGAGCCTGAAGTTGAATGGGTTTCCCCACAAGCTGATTGGCGACGTAGGGAGTGGACTCGCTTGAACGAATTTCGATTCGAAGCGCTCCTAAACCTTTGCCTGCTCGGGCCAAACCGTCTTGAGCCGCGCCCCTCAAGACTTGGTCTTTTGGGATTGGTTGTTGACCAGGAGAAGCTGTTGGAGACATCGAAGCCGGGGCACGTTCATTGCCATCTACCTCGGGAAGAAG
>JAYVND010000549.1:0-3835 GCA_043758635.1 Bdellovibrionales bacterium | reverse complement strand
GCCGCTGATGCGAAGATCCGCATTTTGCGACGAACCAATCACAAAGAGCTTCCATCCTGAGTCGAGACGAAGGATTTTTTGAACCTTCTCGCCCCGTTTATGCTCTATAAAGATATCAGGCGTTCCCATTCTTACTCCTCAAGAAAACCGATTGCGCACAGATTTCGGTCAAGCCTCGCTTCAGTCTCTGGTCATCACCGCGATTTTGACATCGGAATAACCCGCCATCATCGAGGTGTACATAACTTTGCGGAGAAGATCGTACGGCAACGCGCGATCTGCCTGCATAATAACTTTTCCATCAAATTCAACCGTGTCGTTCGACTTCGCAATTTGCTTCGAACTTTTCGCCCGAGTGTCGAGTTCATTATAAAGACTTTGAATAAACTGGGTGTCGGTGCTCGAAACTTCTTTTGTGTCGAGTTTGCCGTCAATCAGAGCGACGACCTTTTTGTTCTCGACAAAAATTCCGCCTTTTGAAACCATCAATTGCAATACGTCCACTGGATCTTTCAACGAAGTCGAAACCGGAAGTGTCAGCTCTTTACTGGCGCTGATTTGAACTGGACTCGTCGAGTAACTTTTTAGCAAAAAAACCAGCAAGATGACGAACATGTCGACCATCGAAGTGATTTGAATCTTGAAAGTCGACGGCACGCGCTTGTCGATGTACTTGGCCATTCCACGTCTCGCCATAAATCACCCACCCGTGACGTTGCCAAAAACAACGTCTGGGAAAAGAAGGTTGGTTTCGATCGGCTTTCCAGCTTCATCTTTAAAAGTCATCTTGGGATCGCCCGTTTTGATGGTGCGAACAGAATCAAGTACCGAAACGATATCATTCAAAGGTACGCTCTCTTCAGGGTTGAGTTCCATTCGAAACACATCGCTGTAGGTTTTCTTAAGCGTCACGACCTCTTTGTAGAGTCCGTCTAAATCCAACTTGTTATCTTTTAGTGCAAGCAGATGCTCGGTTGATTGACCTTTGTCATTCACGACAAGTTTGAAGCCTGTCGTTCCCGAGACATTCAGGAGAACTTGAATTTGATCTTTATTTTTTTCGTTCGCGGCCGCGATCGCTTTCTCGACGACCTGGGGGATCGGGGTGTCGATCGTGGTCACGTGAACGAAGGCAATGCTCATCAAGAGCATCGGAACAATCGAAACGATGATATCAAGCATCGGAGCTAAGTTAAGCTCGAACGTCGCATCATCTGTTCTTGTTTTTAAGTTCCTCATAAAAATCTGCTCCTGCTCATTTTGTCCGCTTGTTGCGAACATATCCTTGAGATCATGGATCCTGCTGTTGATCAACCGCTGATCGTCAGCTCATTTACAGACGGTCATTCGTCGCTCGCAGATTAAACTGATTTTGTCGCTTTTTTACCAGCGTCAACGCCGAGGTTTGCCGGGTAAGCAGCCTGTAAACCAAAATTGTTGAAATCACGGGATTTCAAACCTTCAAGGAGTTTATTTGAATTGGCATCGATCTCGTTGAAGAGCTTTGTCTGGCGAGCGTGCAAGAATGAGTAGATCACCATCACGGGAATCGCCACAAGCAAACCCATCGCTGTCGAGTGCATCGCCATCGAAATACCGTCTGCAAGCAAAGTTTGTTTTTGCGCTGGATCGGCAAAACTGACCGCTTTGAAAGACATAATCAAACCCATCACTGTACCAAGGAGACCGATTAGGGTCACAACGTTTGAGCACATCGCAAGATAGTTCAAATTCTTCGTCAGCTTTGGTGCAATTTCGGATGCCGCGATATCAAGAGATTGATCGATTGCGTGATCATCACGATCCGCGCGCTCAAGCACGCGTTTCACTATGTATGCGAGTGGCTTCGTCGAGTTCGCTGTTGCAAGAGTCAATGCCTCGCCGACACGGTCTTCCTCGACTGACTTCAAGATTTTGCCCATGAACTCATCTGATTTCATTGAGTACCGCAAAAAGAGTGCGTTGTAGCGTTCAAAAATTAGAGCCATTGAAAAAAGGCCCATTGCGAGAATTGCAACGTCGATCAAACTCTTGTCGACGATAAACTTCATGACTGATTCCATTGAGAGATCCCCCTTAAACTCGTTTCAAAAAGCCTGGTACAAATTAACGTTTCGAACTTTTGAGCGCCAAGCTTTAGGCTGCTTGTGACGAACTCGACTTCCGTCCCTGGCGTTCAGGTTGCACGACCGACTTCATCCCTTTCGTGCGGAAGAACTCCATGACCTTCGCCTCGGCTTGCGTATCAATTTTAATAAAACGCAGCCCGTAGTTGATCGGTGCTGCAGTGTGATTCACATCGGCTTGAAACTTTTTACTCACGACTTCGCAAAGTGCATTGAAAGCCGGTAAACCGTCGCCTGAAGAAAAATGCAGAAGCACAACCTGGCCTGGTACGAGAGTCGCATTTTCAATGACTACACCCGATCCGCCTTCGCTGCCCTCAAACGCCTTCCCCATCCACACCGAACGGTTGTCATGCACCATGACTTCGTTACGAAGCGGCACGCGGTTGTGTTGGCGGCGGAAAAAGACACCCGTCTCCGCTTTCAGTTCTTCTTGTAAGGCGCGGATCCGATCTGCGCTAAACTCCGGGTGCTCAGCCAGCCGCATCCAATTGTCCATTCCGTTCTTCCAAATCATATCGAATTCAAAGATCGACTTTTCTTGGAGAGCGCGCACAAGCCCGGTGTAGGTGAAAGGGCCATAACGATTCGCACCCTTTTGCACAAACCACTCTGCAATTCCTTGGATTCCAGTTGCGAGCGATTCTTTGTTCGCAAATGCGGCCACTAAAACATTTGTTTCCGGTCGCTCACTTACGGCCTTCACTTCAGCTTCGGCTGAGCGGATCAACTTCTTCACGTCTGTCGGTGAGACGTCACCATCTAGCTTCGTTGATGGCGGAGGTCGCGGCGGAGCTTTTGGCTTTGTCGCCGTCTGAGACGTTGCTCTGAGCAGCGCTTGCAGCTCAACACTTTCCATCAACGGAATCCATTTTTCGCTCGCCTCCAGATAAATGAAGCAGCTTGCGTCCAACTCACCTGCGCGCGTGCGAGACACAATTTCTGTCATCATCCAAGGGCCAACAGTTGTTTCGGTTTGTGAGACATAGAATTCAGTTTGCTTTGCATTTTCTGGCATACACGCTCCAGTTCATTTTTTATGGCCCGAGGATTTGTGACAGCTGTGCGGTACAAAAGGCACAGAAGTTTCGGTCCAGACACCGAGCTCTTCGCCGAGGCGTGTTCAATTCTTGAGCCTGGTCTCATACGAGCCGTTGAAATCACGCTAAGAATACGCAAAGTTAAATGATTCAGAGACTTACGAGCTGAATTAGCAGATGAATGTTCCGAAATTTTGACTAAACTTTGGTCGGCGAATTTGCAGGAAGTCGCTGAAAACAGAGTCGGCGAAAAAACAAAAAAAGAAGGCACCTCGATGGGCGCCTTGCAGAAAAACCGGTTTAATTTAAATCAACGAATAACTGAATGAATGAATGAGTTTGACCCAGCCACCGAATCAAAATTCTTCCGACGAGCCCTACTTTATCCCTATCGATTCGTTTGCGCGATCCTGCTGGCAGATTTTGCGCGATGATCCATCGCAACGTCATCATCTGTACGCTCTGTCTTGAGATAGTTGGTAAAAAATAAGTTTGCGAGCATTGAGGCTTTCACGCGCCATTTCTTTTCATTTACTGTCAATGCCCCTACAGCGATCCGTTGATCACCGAAGCGGGCATATCCGATAAACCAATCGCATTTACCCATTGGATTTGTTCCAGTGAGTGAACCGGTTTTACCACCGAACTCCACATCGTCATAAATAGAGC
>JAYVND010000548.1:0-3847 GCA_043758635.1 Bdellovibrionales bacterium | reverse complement strand
CCGCCGCCCAAAATTCCGGAAGTAAACTCGCCTCAAAAAAACAATCGGGCGCAATCGCGGCCGCCAGTCCAAAGAGTTTAGGCGCAGCCGAGCTGAGATGAAGCGCTCCATAGCCACCACTCGAGCCGCCCATCACGCACCATTTTTTCTCGTCTCGCGCCACCGGTAAAATCTCTCGAACAGCAGGTACGACATCATCTAGAACAAAATCTTCATATCGCCCGGTTGCAGCACTATTGATGAACTGAGAGCCACCCCAGTAGGTCATCGCTTCAATAAATACGTACACGGCCAATGGAGCTTCGTTTCGATGTGTCGAAGCATCGAGTTGTTGGGGGACATTCAATTCGAACGTCTTTAAATTAAAATAGTTTGGCCCGTTGCCGGTGAAGCCCGCCAATATAAAAACGACCGGCCATCCATCGACCGGTGCGGTCTTTTTGGGGATCAAAACTCCGTGCCGACGTCGAGTCGAGTCTCCGAGTGGATTTCCAATGAGGCTAGCTGCATCAGTTTGCAAAATCGCCAGACGAAAGCAGCGAAACTCTTGAAACCCAGCTTCCTCAAAAAGCTGATTGGCCCCTTCACCTCGACGAGGGGCTGAGTCCGTCGAGGCTGAGTCCGTCGAGCGTGAGTCTGGCGAAGCGCAGTGTCTTCGCTCGCGATTTTCTGATGCTGTGGCTGAAGTGTGATTTTTTGGCATTCCCAATTTCAAGCATCGCCATCGATCAAGTTCAACTTCTTTATTCCCGATAGAGTTTTGAATGAGAGAAGAAAACGTAGATTCATCTAGACCTTATGCCAAACGGAACTCCACCTCCGTTTTTCATTTCCATACGGAGATGGCGGCGCTCTTTGTTCCTATGGCCTTTGCGCTTGCGATGATCTTGCTCTCAATTGCCGCTGGCTTCACGAAGAGCGAATACGATCTTGTTTTTTTTGGAGCAAGCTACGGTCCGCGAACCATTCACGAGTACTGGCGCTTGGTTGGCGCAATTTTTCTCGAAACCAAAACACCGCTCATTCTCGTTAATGCCGCCGCTACTTTTTATTTTGGGCGTGCCTGCTGTCGCGCCACGGGTCCTCTCTACTTCTGTTCAATTTATCTCGGAGCCGGCGCCTCCGGAATTCTCGTTGCAACTATTCTTGCACCGCAAGCTGTGATCTTCAGCTCCTCTTTGGGGCCGATCGCAATCGTGGGTTCACTGATCGCGGCCCACTTTTTTGATCGCCGTCGTCAACCGACGTCCAACCGTGATATCTCTCTTGCATTGGTTTACTTAGTAAGCCTGAGTATCTGGACCTGGGCAGGCAATGCATCCGTCTCTCTGCAAGGCTTTGAAGTTGCAGCGGTCTTCGGTTTTGCCGGGGCCTTTTTCTTGCGAGTACGTCCATCGCATCTTCTCTCTCCAATCACTGGGCTTTTTTGTATACTCATTGGACTTCGAATCGCGATCGGCTCTCTCCCATCGACCGTCGACCGGTTTGAACTTGAATCGTCAGTGCAGTCATTAAAGATTCAGACTGCGCACACGGTAAAAACGGTGAACGAAAAATTCACGGCCGGTGAGCTCACCGACTTGCAATTAGCAGATCAACTTCGTCACGAGGTATTAGAGCCAACGCAAGCTCTTTTAAAACGTTTCAGTGAATCGCATGATCGGTCACTTAATCATAAATGGCTGGAATCGCACCGTGCGGAACTCAAATACCGTGCCTCGAGTCTCGAGACAATCATCGATGTTTCATCTGCTAAAAACAATTTACTTGAAGCCGATGAGCTGGCGCGCCACCACAACAAAGAGGCAGCCGTGCGGCTCGATAAATTTTGGTACGAGGAGCTTCCGCAGCTCCACTTGCGCGAAAAGCAGCTCGTTCAACTCGCAAAGGACTATCCGAAGTCGGCCTCTGATTTCTTGTCGCTTCGAAGCGGCCTTGCGAAAGACATCCGGTCACTCGCGGAGGGAGCTGGAAATCTCGAAACACAAGCAATTGAAGAGTGGATTGAAACTCTCAAAAACGATGTCATGTACCGCGAAGAGCGAATGCCTTCATCAGCCCTCGCCGTATCAACAAAATCCGATTACATTCCACCAGGCATTTCTGAAGACCTCAAGTTCCGCATGGAGCGCGCAAAAAATATCACCGAGATTTTGACACCTTTCTTGCCTCGCCAAGAGAGTGAGCTTCAGCATCTCAGTCAGCTCCAGTCCTTTCTTTCAGAAATGAAAGAAATCGCCGAGCGCGATAAAAATCTTAAAGTAACCCGTTGAATTGAACGAAAACAAAACGAATCGACACTTGACCTGCTACACTCCGCTCGCGAATGTGGGGGCAGGAGAAACTGCCTATGACCATTTTTAAAAAGATCATCGCACGCGAAATTCCGGCGAAAATTGTATTCGAAGATGAGACTTGTCTCGCTTTTCACGACGTCAATCCCCAAGCGCCGACTCATATTCTAGTGATTCCGAAGAAAGAAATTCGTTCGATGGCGATGGTTGCACCTGAGGATGCGGGGCTTCTTGGCCATCTCATGTTGAAAGCTTCAGAGATTGCAGCCAGCGAAGGCATCGCCGAAGATGGATATCGTCTGGTGGTCAACACGAATGCAATGGCTGGCCAAACAGTCCCGCATCTCCACATTCATATTTTAGGTGGACGCGCCCTCGGCTGGCCCCCTGGCTGAGATCTCTCAGCAACTCAATGAAATTGAAAAGCTCCGAATTTTGCAACCAGCGCGAACGTGCGGATCAAACGAGTGATCAGGGCGCGAGACGTGAGTCTGACCAAGCTTTTCCTTCGCGCTCGAACAACCGACGTTCATGAAGTCGGTATGGTCGCTCTTCCCAAAATTCGATCTTCTCAGGCGCAAGCCGCCACCCTCCCCAAAATGGGGGACAGGGAATAGCGCCGTCTTCGAATCGCACTTCTGTCTCGCGCACCAGCTTTTCAAGCACACTGCGGTCGCCGATCTGCTGACTCTGAGGCGAAGACCACGCTCCAATTCGGCTCCCACGTGCACGCGATTGAAAGTAGAGATCCGACTCAACTTGCGTGAGCTGTTCCACTCTTCCTTCGAAACGGATTTGTCTGCGCAATTGCGGCCAATGAAAGACAAGCGCAGCAAACGGATTTTCAATCAACTGATTTGATTTAGGGCTAGTAAAATTGGTGTAAAATTCAATTCCCTCCCAGCCCGAAGCATCAAAGCTTGTGCCCTTAAAAAGCACAATCCTTGCATGCGGCCGGCCCTTTAAATCGGCCGTGGCTAATGTCATTGCGGTTGGCTCAGCGACGGGAGTATCTGCGGCGTCTTTCAGCCATTTTTGAAACGTGCGAATGGGATCAGACTCGATCTCAAGGACCCCTTCAGCCATCTCGCAGCGCCAATCTGTCGGCTTGAAAGCACTCGTTGGTGCTTGCCGCTTGGTTGAGTCAGCATCTGGAGATGGGACCTGAGGGTCTGCCGGAGAATCGCCCGAGGTTTTTGTCAAAGAGTTTACCGGGGTCTCAGTCGGAGAGTTCGCCGAATCTTTTTTCATGATTTGATTCTCTCATCATAAGATCCTCTAGTCATTAGATTCCAATCGAGAGTTTGGGTGCGAGCATCACCTGGTGCAAAATATCTCAACTGTCGTGGTGTTGTGTTCAAGTAAACCGTAACCACTGACGAAGCCCTGAGTTTTGCAATAGCGTGAGGCGGCGGAGAGACAGTCCGGACTAGAGGCATTAGTTTCGGTGCAACTTGGGACCTGCGCTTCGATTGTCGCCAAATCAACATCCATCAACACCGAGGCCGTACTCGAGATACACTCAACCGTTCCATTGGCTGCATCGTGGGTGA